>JASHWO010000142.1 GCA_030044045.1 Acidimicrobiales bacterium | reverse complement strand
GAGGCGATCGAGGTGGGGCGCGTCCACTCGGCCGCCGGGCTCCCGCTGCCCCCCGACGGGCTGTTCCATCGCCCGCCCTACCGGGCACCCCACCACGGGGCGTCCGCGGTCTCCCTGGTGGGCGGGGGCACCTGGGCCATGCGGCCCGGCGAGATCAGCCTGGCCACGCACGGGGTACTTTTCTTAGATGAGATGGGAGAGCGGAAATCCACCCTTGAAATGGTGGCTTATAAGGGAAAACTCCCAGGTCATGGGGACAACACCTCATGGAGGGTCGTTCGCCACGCACACGGCCACGTCGAGTGCCAGGGTTTCGCCGCCGCTGGCAGAGGATCGCCGCGGGCAACGTTGCGTTACCTGGTGGCAGCCGGCAGGATCCCGTCAACTTGCTTGGCCCCGCAGCACGACGACCTGTGTTGAGTCACCGGTCGAGGCCGATGGATTGCCGGCCGTTGTGAGTGTGTCGGTGCCGACCGGGACGCGGTCCGCCGCGGCTCGTGCAGCCGACGTCGCCCCGCACGTACCCGACCGGCACACCGCTCGAACCAGGCGACGTCGTGTTCTCCGGCCGTGGAGCACGTCGGGCTGGCGGCGGCGTCGGAGGTGATGGTCGATGCCCCCTACACCGGCGTCGACGTGCGGGAGGACGCCTCCCCACGACCTGGGCGCGCGTCGGGGGCATGCAGTACCTGGCAGCCACCCGTCCCGGGTAACGACGGTTGTTAGTGGATGGGCAACTGGAGCCACAAAACGGTCCGATGGGTCAACACCGACCCGGACAAACAGTCCGACTCTCCGTGCACACTCTGATAGCACCCCGCCTCGGGACGGTAGCGCAGCTTCCGTGGGGACCGGTACCTGGGGGCAGTCCCCAGATCCGGACGGAAGGAACGGTCGACCGGCGATGGAGCCAGCCGGGTGCCTTGAGCGGCCCGAAGACGTGCGAGGACGCCGGAGACCGGAGAACGGGCGACCGCCGAACGCGCCGCCGCCCACCCCGGCGACAGGACCCGATCCACCTACGCCCGGTCGACACGCGACGCCACACGAGCCCGTGTTACTCCTATGCCACTTCTATGCCAGGTTGTTCGCGTAAAGTTCATTTTTAGATGGTTGATGCCCATCTACCTCGTACTCGATACTGATCAATACCCGAAACCGGTGGCCCAACAGGCCGGCCCTGACTGACGAGACGAGGGGGAGACGATGACCGAGGACCGACGGGCCGCCCGGCGCCGGCTGTACGGACCGGCCGCGCTGGCCGTGCTGGCCACGACGATGGCCGTCGTCGGCCCGGCCAGCCCGGCGGGCGCTGTTCAGGGCACGCCACACCACCGGGTGCCGGTGCACCTGATCCCCTCGGCACCCCTGGCCCACCCCGCCCCGGCCGCCTCCCCCGGGGTCAACACCACCCAGCAGGGCGCGTCGACATCGCCCAGGGTCCGCCAGCTCACCGGGGACGACACCGCCACCTCTGACGTCTGGCAACTGGCTGACGGCGCCCGCCAGGTGGCGCTGTACGCGGCACCGGTGAACTACCAGCCGGCGGGCCAGACGACGTTCGCCCCCATCGTCACCACACTGGAGACCGACCCCACCGCGCCCGGCCACTTCCACTCTGCGGCCAACGCCTGGACGGCCTCGTTCGGGCCGTCGGGAGGCGCGACATCACCGGTCCAGGTCTCGGGCACCGCCGCACCGATCAGCTTCGATCCGGTCGGGGCCTCGGCGGTGACGCCGACGGTCTCGAAGTCGACCGCCACCTACGCCGACCTGTGGCCCGGGGTGAACGCCACCTACCAGGTGACGACGACCGGGGTCGACGAGGATCTCGTCCTCTCCTCGGCCAGCGTCCAGAGCACGTTCGACGCCGACCTCACAGCCGGGGTCACCGCCCAGCCTGGCGCCCCGACAGGCGGGCTCGACCTGGTGGCCGGCGGCCAGGCAGTGGCCGTCGTGCCACCCCTGGTGGTCACGACGGCCGGGGGCACAGTGGTGCCGGCGGCCACCTCGGGGGCCACCGAGGTGGCGGTGGCCGCAGGGACAGGGCGCCCCGGCGGCGCGGTGGCGGTCTCGGTGAGCCCGACGTGGCTGGCCGGCCTGGCGGCGTCGGCCTTCCCGGTCACCGTCGACCCCTCGCTCACAACCACAGTGCGTCCCGACAGCGCGTACACCACGACAACAGGTGCCGATGCCGGTGACTACGAGAACGTGGCCGAAGTCGGCGACACAGGGAGCACGAAGTTCCGGGCGGTGCTCCAGTTCGACCTCTACTCCTACCTGGACCAGTCCCCGCCGTGGGGGGTCGTGGAAGCCAGCCTCGACCTCGACGCCATAGGCGGCCATACGACAGTCACAACGCCGACCTCGGTCTACCTGGACGAGTCGAGGACAGCGCCCACCTACAGCGCCATCGAGACCGGGGCGCTCCTCGGTGAGGGCACGGGAGAGCGGCTGACCGAGGTACCCCTGCAAGGGGGGCGGACATCGGCGCTGGACGAGCTGTTCGAGCACGGCTCGTCGGAGAACGTCTACTTCGGCCTGGTCGGGACAGAGACGAGAAGCGAGACGGAAAAGACGTTCGCCACATTCGCCATCTACGGGAGAGGGGGTAGCAGCATCGAGCTCCTGTTGACCCTGGCGCAGGCGCCGCCGGCGACCACCACCACAACCCCGGCCAACGGCTCGACCGTCCCGACCGCCACCCCGACGGTGACCGCCGCGCCGGTCAGCACATGCAAGACAGCCACACACCTGCTCTGCACAGTCGTCTCCTACGAGGTGCAGATCTCGACGGATGCCGCCGGCACCGGCCTGGTCGTGGACTCGGGCTGGTTCCGGCCCGACCACAGGACGACACCGGCGTCCTGGACGGTGCCGGCGGGGTCGCTCACCGACGGCACCACCTACTACGTCCGCACGCTGACCGAGCGCCAGGCGACAACGGTCACAATGACGGTCACACCGCTCCCGGCGGGATCGGTCAACCAGTTCAAGGTGACACTGCACCTGGGGGCGGGCGGGCCGTCACCGACCGACACGGTGGGGGCGGCCCCCGGGTCCACCACCACCCCCTCGGCCGGGGCGCCCTCGCCGGGCACCTCGCCGGCCAGCGTCACGGTCAACCTGGTGACCGGGGACCTCTCGTTCACCTCTTCCACCCACCAGATCGCCACCCTGGCCGGCTCGGCCGGGCTCTCCCTCAGCTACAACTCCCTGGAGTCGAGCGAGCACGGCCTGGAGGGCCAGTACTACAAGACAGTGGGCGGTGGGCACGACTTCTCGGCCACAGACACCCTCGTCACCCGGCGGCTCGACCCCCAGGTGGACGGCCAGTGGACGGCGGAGGCCCCGGCGACCGGGGGGCTCGACAGCGGGCCGTTCCTCGTCAAGTGGACCGGCGTGGTGACCGTGCCCTCGACCGGCCACTGGGAGTTCGGGGTGCTCTCGACCGGGGGCATGCGGGTCTACGAGGGCACCGGGGGCACACTGGTCACCAACGACTGGTCGGGCGGCGACAGCACGCTGGCCCCCACCTTCGGGTCGAGCGTGACACTGGGTGCCGGGGCCCACGCGATCACCGTCGAGGCCTGGAGCACATCGGCCGACGCCACCGACGAGCTGTGGATGAAGCACGTCGTGAGCCCGACCACACAGCCCGAGTACCTGGTCCCCTCGAACTGGCTGGCCCCCAACCCACTCACCCTCCCGGCCGGCTGGAGCCTGTCGGCGGCCAACCTCGATGGGGGGTGGACCAAGCTCTTCGACCTGGGATCGGAGGTCGTCCTCGTCCAGGCCACAGGCGACACCGCGGCGTTCACCAACGACGGGCACGGCCACTACGCACCGCCGGCCGGCTACACCGACCTCTTGAGCGTCGATAGCGCCGGCCAGTTCGAGCTGTCGACGCCCACAGACGAGCTTTACACCTTTACCGCCGCGGGCACAGTGACATCGGTGGTGACCGTGCCCACCCCGTTGCCTCACGTCAAATCCTCCGGGAACCCTGAGTCGTTGCCTCACGAAGAACCCTCCGCCTGACGAGGGGCGTTGAAGGCCCGGTTGACTGGCCGGTAGGTGGCGGGGGCCTTGGCCAGGGCCAGGTGCTCCAGACGGGCGCAGAGCCCCTCGATGTCGCGCTGGAGCTCGCCGGGGCGCAGGGCGTTGCGGGCCCGGGTGAGCGCGGCCTTGCGGGCCGGGCTGAGCACGCCGGTGGCGGCCAGCCGCTCGGCCGGGGTCCTGGCGCGGTCGTGGCGCTTGATGACCTTGGCACCCTCGCGGCGGCGCTCGACGAGCTTTTGTTGGGTGCACAACAGGTTGGTGTAGGTCCGGTCGAGCTCCCAGATCCGGTTCAAGAGACCCAGCTCGGCGTCGGTGTCGAAGCGCAGGTAGCCGACCAGCTCTCGGACGTGGGTCCAGTTCTTCTGCTCGACGTGGCAGCCGTCGTTCTTGTGGCCGTCGCGCGAGCGGGTGAAGGTGATCTTCTTCGCCTCGCAGTAGGCCAGCAGGTGGTGGTTGATGAACTCCGAGCCGTTGTCCGAGTCGATGCCCAAGAGCGCGAAGGGCAGGACCGAGGCCACGTGCTCGATGGCCTCGGTGACCCAGACCGCCGCCTTGTTCTTGACCGAGCGGTTGACCGTCCAGCCCGTGGCCACGTCGGTCACGGTCAAGGTGAAGCAGAACTCGCCCGTCGAGTTGCCCCCCTCGTGGCCGACCAGGTCGATCTCACAGAAGCCCGGGGTGGCGTCGTCCCACTCCGACCAGGTGCGCACCGGGATCTGGGCCTTCAAGAGGGAGCCGGGCTTGGTGTGGGACACCCCCCGGCCGGCCACGAGCTTGACCCCTTGGAGCCGGCGGTCGATGGTGGCCGGGCTCATCTGGCAGAGGAGCTCGGCCTCCTCGTCGGTGAGGTCGAGCTCGCCGTCGCGCCGCAGCAGCGGGACGAGGATCGAGAGCATGGGGGCCAGGCGCTTGCCGGCCGGGGCCCGCCCGACCCGCCAGCACAGCTCCAGGGCCGAGAGCACCCGGGGGCCGTAGGTGGGGGGCCGGGGGGTCCTCGCCCGCACCACGCGGATCGCTCCCGCCGCCCGCAGGCGGGCCCGGGCGTGGTCGCGGTGCCAGCCGGTCAGCTCGACCAGCTGGTCCAAGACGGCGCCCTTCTGCGCCTTGGTGCCACGACGGTAGGCCGTCGCCATCTTGGTCGTGACTGCCCGCCGCTCGCCCACCGAAAGCTCCATCGCTCTGGCGTAGCTGACCCGCTTCCAGGCGGAGGGTTCTTCGTGAGGCAACGATGCCAGCTACGCGGAGGTTTTTGGTGAGTCAACGCGATGCTCGGCCATGGGGCCATCCTGCCCGATAGGCTCCTGCCGCCGCCGACCGAGAGGACCCACCATGGCCATCGAGCTTGCCGGGCGCTACGCCCAGATCAGCGCCAAGGCCTACGAGCACCCGGCCGACCGGGCCGCTACCTCGGCACTGCACGCCGTGCCATTGCTCGACAAAGTGATCAAGCGCCTCACCGACGTGGGCCACGAGCGGCGCCTCCGACAGATGGTGATGGGCAACGCCATCCGACTGGGGGACCAGCAGGTGCCGGAGATCTGGCAGGGGTACGTGCAGTGTGCCTCGATCCTCGACCTGGCCACGATCCCAGATCTGTACGTGACCAACGCGCCCGACGTGAACGCCATGACCATCGGGGCCAAGACCCCGATCGTGGTGGTGAAGTCGTCGTTGGTGGGCTCGTACAGTGCTGAGGAGATCCGCACCGTGCTGGCCCACGAGGTGGCGCACGTGCTCTCCGAGCACTACCTGTACACGACGGCCCTGCTCCTGCTGAAGGAGTTCCTGGACGGCGCCCTGCCCCGATCGCTCCTGCTCGGGTTGCCGGCACGGGGGATGTACCTGGCCCTCCTGGAGTGGGCCCGGGCCGCCGAGCTGTCGGCCGACCGGGCGGCGGCCCTGGTCATGGACGACCCGCTGGCGCCCTGCCGGGTGCTCATGCGACTGGCCGGCGGGGCGCTGCCCGGGATGAGCTTCGAGGCATTCCTCAGGCAGGCCAGCGACTACCACAACGAGGACGACCTCTTCTCCCGCCACTCCCGCTTCTGGATGGAGCTCAAGCAGACCCACCCCTTCGCCGTGCGTCGGGTCAAGGAGCTCATCACCTGGGTGCAGGCCGGGGACTACGACCGCATCCGCTCGGGCCGGTACCCCCGGCGGGGCCAGGAGCCACCGCCGTCGGCCGAGTTCGACGCCGCGGTCGACCACTACCGCACCCGCTTCACCGCCTTCCTGGAGCGCACCGCCGGCGACGTGGAGCGCCTGGGCCGGCAGTTCGGGGACTGGCTCGGCCGTCGTACGGAAAGGGGGGAGGCGTGATCACGGCGACCGAGGAGTGGCGGGCGCTGGCCACCCACTACGAGCAGGTGCGCGACGTGACCCTGCGGGAGCTGTTCGCCGGCGACCCCGGGCGGGTGGCGAGGCTGTCGGCCCGGGGCGCCGACCTGCTGCTCGACTACTCCAAGCACCGGGCCACCGACGAGACGGTGCGGCTGCTGCTGGCCCTGGCCCGCCGGGCCGGCGTGGAGGAGCGGCGGGACGAGATGTTCGCCGGCCGCCACATCAACACCACCGAGGACCGGGCCGTGCTCCACGTGGCGCTCCGGATGTCCGCCGGCACCCGGCTGGAGGTCGACGGCCAGGATGTGGTGGGCGACGTCCACCGGGTGCTGGAGCGGATGGGCGACCTCTCGGACCGGATCCGCGACGGGCGCTGGACCGGCCACACCGGCCGGCGCATCCGCACCGTCGTCAACATCGGTATCGGCGGTTCCGACCTGGGCCCGGCCATGGCGTACGAGGCGTTGCGGGACCACGCCGCCGTCGAGTGCCGCTTCGTGTCCAACATCGACCCGGTGGACCTCTACGCCAAGACGCACGACCTGGACCCGGCCGAGACGCTGTTCGTGGTGTGCTCGAAGACCTTCACCACGCTGGAGACGCTGACCAACGCCGCCGCCGCCCGGGAGTGGCTGCTGGCCGGGTTGGGCGGTGCCGGGCCGGAGGCGGTGGCCCGGCACTTCGTGGCCGTGTCCACCAACGAGCAGGCGGTGGCCGAGTTCGGCATCGGCGAGATGCTGGAGTTCTGGGACTGGGTGGGCGGCCGCTACTCCTACGACTCGGCTATCGGCTTCTCGCTCATGGTGGCGATCGGCCGGGAGGCCTTCGGGGAGATGCTGGCCGGCTTCCACGCCATGGACGAGCACTTCCGTACGGCGCCGCTGGAGGGGAACCTGCCGGTGCTCCAGGGCATGCTGAACCTCTGGTACGCCGGCTTCTTCGGTGCCCAGTCCCATGCCGTGCTGCCCTACAGCCAGCGGCTGGCCCGTCTCCCGGCCTACCTCCAGCAGCTCACCATGGAGTCGAACGGCAAGTCGGTGCGGGGTGACGGCTCGCCGGTCGGGACCGACACCGGCGAGATCTACTGGGGCGAGCCCGGGACGAACGGGCAGCACGCCTTCTACCAGCTCCTGCACCAGGGGACCCGGCTGGTGCCGGCCGACTTCCTGGCCTTCGCCCGCTCCACCCGCGAGCACGGTGGCCAGCACGACCAGTTCATGGCCAACTGCTTCGCCCAGAGCGCGGCGCTGGCCTTCGGGCGCACGGCCGAGGAGGTGGCGGCCGAGGGGACGCCGCCGGCGCTGGTGCCCCACAAGGTGATGCCCGGCAACCGTCCCTCGTCCACCCTGTTGGCTGCCGAGCTCACCCCGGCCGTGCTCGGCCAGATCGTGGCCTTCTACGAGCACGTGGTGTTCACCCAGGGGGCGGTCTGGGGGATCGACTCCTTCGACCAGTGGGGGGTGGAGCTGGGCAAGGCCATGGCCCGGCAGTTGGCTCCCGCGCTCGCTGGCGACGGCGAGCTCTCCGGCCAGGACCCCTCGACGGCGGCGCTGGTGGGGGAGTACCGCCGCCTCCGGCGGGGTCAGCCGGCCCAGGGCCGGGTGGCACCCACGTAGATCTCTGTGCCCCAGGGCGTGCCCGGGGTGGTGGGCACGGCGTCGAAGCGGACCACGGTGCCGGTGTAGGGCGCGTCGATCATCTCCCCGCCACCCACGTAGATCCCGACGTGGCTCACGCTGGCGGCCGACCCGCCGAAGAAGAGCAGGTCGCCGGGGACGGGTGTGCCGGTGACGGCCGGCCCGGCGTCGAACTGTGCCTGGGCCACCCGAGGCAGGGACACCCCGGCCGCCCGGTAGGCGGCCTGCACCAGGCCCGAGCAGTCGAAGCCGATGCCCGGTGTCTCCCCACCCCACACGTAGGGCACGCCGAGCTGCTGGGCGGCGAAGGCCAGGGCGGCCGCTGGGGTCGCGGCCAACGTCGGCGCCGCGGCCAACGCCGCGGCCAACACCAGCACGGTTGCCACGTAGGTGGCCGAGTGGTCGTAGTCGTCGACGGCCAGGGCGGTAGTGGTCCCGCCACCGTCGGCGCAGAGCATCCTGGCAGCGGTGTAGACGGCGTCGACCGGGTCGTAGGGGGAGGGGGGTGTCGCCCCGCCGGGCCCAACAGTGGCGTAGGCGGCGAAGGTGGCCGGCTCGAACTGCATCGGGCCCTCGGCCCCGGCGGCGTTGGCCCCGCCGTGGACCCCGGGGGCGGTGGACTGCCCGCTGTCGCTCTCCACCCGGCCGATGGCCGCCAGCACCGTCCAGGGAAGGCCGGAGCAGGTGGCCGCCGCCTGCTGGTCGAGGGCCTCCCAGGAAAGGGGGACGGCCGGGCCACCGCCTGTGCCTGCGCTACCGGCCCCAGCGCCCCCGCCCCCGCCCCCGCCCCCGCCACCGGCGACCACGGCCACGCACCCGCCCAGCCCGAGCGTCATCGCCAGGAGCGCCCCGGCCGTCAGCACGACCCATCGACCCATGCGTCACAACGGTCGGGCAAGCCCCAGGCGGGTACGGTGAGATGGTGCGCAGCACCATGCAGGACGCGCCGCTGCTGATCAGCGGCATCCTCCGCCACGGCTCCCAGGTCTACGGCGAGTCCAAGGTGATCACCGTCGTGCCGGACGGGTACCACGAGGCCACCTTCGCCGAGGTGGCGGTGCGGGCCGAGAAGCTGGCGGCGGCGCTGGACCGGCTCGGCGTGGGCCGGGGCGACCGGGTGGGGACGTTCTGCTGGAACAACCAGGTGCACCTGGAGGCCTACCTGGCCGTGCCCTCCATGGGGGCAGTGCTCCACACCCTGAACATCCGCCTGGCCCCCGAGCAGCTGGCCTACGTCATCGACCACGCCGAGGACCGGGTGATCGTGGTGGACGGGTCGCTGGTGCCCCTGCTGGCCCGGGTCTACGACGAACTGCAGTCGGTGGAGTCGGTGATCGTGGTCGGCGAGGCCGACACCTCGGCGCTGGGGGAGACCCTCGAGTACGAGGCCCTGTTGGCCGCCGAGGAACCGGGCTACGACTGGCCGGTCCTGGACGAGCGCGACGCCGCGGCCATGTGCTACACGAGCGGCACCACCGGGCGGCCCAAGGGCGTGGTGTACAGCCACCGTTCCACCGTCCTGCACTCGATGGCCATCACCTCGGCCGCCTCCATCGGGATGACCGAGCGGGACCGCCTGCTGGCCGTCGTCCCCATGTTCCACGCCAGCGCCTGGGGCACGCCCTACGGCGGGTACCTGGTCGGCACCGACCTGGTGATGCCCCAGATGTTCCTCCAGGGCGAGCACCTGGCCCGGATCATCGCCGAGCTACGCCCCACCCTGGCCTGCGGGGTGCCCACCATCTGGAACGACCTGTTGCAGGCGGCGGGGGATCACGACCTCTCCTCGCTCCGCCACGTGACCGCCGGCGGATCGGCCGTGCCCCCGGCCCTCATCGAGGCCTTCGAGGCCCGGGTGGGGGCGCCCCTGGTCCAGGGCTGGGGCATGACCGAGACCAGCCCGCTGGGCGCCCTGGCCATCCCGCCCCGCGGGGCCACCCCCGAGGAGGCCAGGGCCTACCGGGCGAAGGCCGGCCGGGTGGTGGCCGGGGTGGAAGCGCGTATCGTGGGCGACGGCGGCGAGATCCTGCCGAACGACGGGACGTCGGTGGGGGAGATCGAGGTCCGGGGCCCCTGGGTGACCGCCTCCTACTACAAGGACCCGGACCCGGACCGCTTCCACCACGGCTGGCTGCGCACCGGGGATGTGGGCACCCTGGACCGGCGGGGCTACCTCGAGATCGCCGACCGTACGAAGGACGTGATCAAGTCGGGCGGGGAGTGGATCTCCTCGGTGGCGCTCGAGAACGAGGTGATGGCCCATCCCGACGTGTTCGAGGCGGCGGTGGTGGCCGTGCCCGACCCGAAGTGGCAGGAGCGCCCGCTGGCCTGCGTGGTGCCGGTGCCGGGTGCCGCGCCCACGGCCGAGGCGCTGGTCGAGTACCTGGAGGGCCGGGTGCCCCGCTGGTGGGTGCCCGAGCGCTGGACCTTCCTCGACGAGATCCCGAAGACGTCGGTGGGCAAGTTCGACAAGTTGGCGCTGCGGGCTCGCCACGCCGCTGGCGAGCTGGAGGTACGGACGGTCAGCCGGTCCTGAGCTCGTTGAGGGCGTCGATGAGCTGGCGCAGCCGGGCGTAGTGGAACTTGTCGAACCGGAAGGCCAGTCGGGGCAGGTCGAGGTGGTCGTGTCCCGAGCGCTCCGGGGGAAAGGGCGACGCCAGCCGGATCGACCCCGAGGTCACGATGTCGCCGAACCGCCGGTTCAGGTCGGCCAGTTCCCCCGGGGTGGGGGCCACCTGCAGGCGCAGGACCAGCAGGTCGCCCACCCAGCGGCAGGAGTGGTAGTTCCGATAGAAGCCCAGCACCTCGCCAGCCGCCTCCTGCACCGTGCTGGCCACCCGGTAGAGGTGGAGGTCCTCGGGGGAGATGAACCCGGGCCGCATCGCCTGCGCCTCCAGGAACTGCTGCCACCCGTGCCAGTAGGTGCCGCCCGGCGTCTCCACCAGCACCACCGGGGCCGGCTCGGCCTTGCCCGTCTGGAGTAGCGTCAGCAGCTCGTAGCACTCGTCCTGGGTGCCGAAGCCCCCGGGGAGCAGGGCGTAGGCGTGGGACTCCTTGATGAGCATGAGCTTGCGGGTGAAGAAGTACCGCATCTCCACCAGCTTCGGGTCCTGGGCGATGAAGGGGTTGGCCTCCTCCTCGTGAGGGAGGCGGATGTTCACCCCGAAGGCATGCTCCCGCCCCGCCCCCTCGCTCCCGGCGGCCATGATCCCCGGCCCGGCGCCGGTCACCACCATCCAGCCGGCCGCGGCCATGTGGGCGGCCAGGTCCCGGGCCAGTACGTAGACCGGGTCGTCGGGCAGGGTGCGGGCCGAGCCGAACATGGTGAGCTTGCGCACCGAGCGGTAGGGCCGGAACACCCGGAACGCCTCGGCCATCTCGGCCAGGGCGGCGTCGGCGATCTTGAGGTCGCCCAGATCCACCCCTTCCCGGGCCATCTCGCCGACCACGCTCAGCAGGGAACGCAGGAGGTCGCGCTGGGCCGGGGCGAGTGGATGGTCGCCGGCCAGGGCGGCGAAGGCCGTCTCGACGGCGAGCGGGTCGGGCGGCTCGGCCTCGGCGGACAGGCCAGCCAGCGGGGTGCTCACGGGACCGCGTAGAGCGTGGTGCGCCGGGCCAGCGGGCGGCCGAGTGGCGCCACCAGGGCTTCCAGGTCGGCCACGCCCATCCGCTGGCCGTGGCTGGCCCCGGCGGCCCGTGAGATGTTCTCGTCCATCAGGGTGCCCCCCAGGTCGTTGGCTCCGGCGGCCAAGCACTGGCGCGCCCCCTCGACCCCCATCTTGACCCAGCTCACTTGGACGTTGTCGATGGCGCCCCGGTAGGCGATCCGCCCCACGGCGTGCAGCAGCAGGGCCTCCCGGAAGGTGGGGCCCTGGCGGGACCGGCGCTGGAGGTAGATGGGGCTGGCCATGTGGACGAAAGGGAGCGGGACGAACTCGGTGAACCCGCCGGTCTCCCGCTGCAGGTCCCGGGTGCGCACGATGTGGCGGGCCCAGCTCACCGGCTGCTCGACGGCGCCGAACATGATGGTCACGTTGGAGCGGAGCCCCACCGAGTGGGCCGTGCGGTGCGCCTCCAGCCACTCCTCGGTGTCGACCTTGTCCGGGCAGAGCACGGCCCGCACCTCGTCGTCGAGGATCTCGGCGGCGGTGCCGGGCAGGGTCTTCAGCCCGGCGTCGCGCAGCCGCACCAGGTACTCGGCCAGTGGCACCCCGGACCGGCGGGCGCCCTCGGTGACCTCCAGGGCGGTGAAGCCGTGGACGTGGATGTGCTCGGAGGCGGCCCGCACCGCCCCCAGCACGTCCACGTAGTAGTCGCCGTCGAACGACGGGTGGATGCCCCCCTGCAGGCACACCTCGGTAGCCCCCTCGGCCTCGGCCTCGGCCACCCGCCGGGTGATCTCCTCCAGGTCCAGCAGGTAGGGCTCCCCCCGCAGGTTCAGGGAGCGCGGCCCCTTGGAGAAGGCGCAGAACCGGCACTTGAAGGTGCAGACGTTGGTGTAGTTGATGTTGCGGTTGGCCACGTAGGTCACGTCGTCGCCCCGGGCCTCCCGCCGCAGGTCGTCGGCCACCTCGGCCACTGCCCGCACCTCGGGGCCGCGGGCGGAGAACAGGGTGACGATCTCCTTCTCGCCGACCTCCTGCCCCAGCCCCACCCCGGCCAGCACCTCGGCCACCGCGCTGCCGCTTCGCCCGCCTGGGGCCCCAACCCCAGGCTCCTCCGATGCGCCTGGGGCCCCAACCCCAGGCTCCTCCGATGCGGCGGGGACCCCAACCCCAGGCTCCTCCGATGCGGCGGGGACCCCAACCCCGCCGCCGGCCGCGCTGAGCAAC
>JASHWO010000141.1 GCA_030044045.1 Acidimicrobiales bacterium | reverse complement strand
GGCCAGTGGGGACCCGGTGGTGGAGCTGCTGGCGGCACCGGAGGCGGAGGAGCGCCAGCGGCGTGCCGCCGGCGCGCTGGCCGCCGCCGGCTGCCGGCCCGGCGACCGGGTGGCCTTCTGCCAGCCCTCGTCGGCCGACCTGCTCTGCGCGGTGCTGGGCGCGGTGCGCGCCGGGGTGGTCCCGGTGCTGCTGAACGCCACCCTGCTGCCGGCCGAGCGCGACGCCCTGCTGGCCGACGCCGACCCGACGCTCACCGTGCTCGACCCCGGCGCGCTGGCCGCGCTGGGGGACGGCACCCCGGTGGAGCTGGCGCCGCGCCCGCTCACCCGCCCCATGCACTACACGTCGGGCACCACCGGCCGGCCCCGCGGCGTCACCACCGGCCTGTGGGACGAGGCCACGGCGGCCGCCGTCTTCGACGACGAGGCCGACCAGTGGCAGTTCGGGCCGGACGACCGCCACCTGGTCTGTTCGCCCATGTACCACACCGTGTCGGTCCGCTTCGCCGCCGGGACGCTCCTGCGCGGCGGGTCGCTGGCCATCCTGCGCCGCTTCGACGCGTCGACGGCGCTACGGGTGCTGCGGGAGGTGCGGCCCACCACCGCCTTCATGGTCCCCACCCACCTGCGCCGGCTCCTGGCCCTGCCCGAGCTGGGGGCCGGCGAGCGGTTCGTCTCCCTGCGCCTGCTGGTCCACGCCGGGGAGCCCTGCCCGCCGGTGCTGAAGCGGGCGGCCATGGACCGGGTGGCCGGCGGCGTGCTCTGGGAGTTCTACGGGGCCACCGAGGGGCAGTGCACCGCCTGCTCGCCGGAGGAGTGGCTGGCCCGCCCGGGCACGGTGGGCCGGGCCCGGCCCGGCCGCCGGCTCTTCACCGAGGACAGGGTGATCTGGTGCGAGGCCCCGCCCTTCGCCCACTTCTCCTACTGGCGCGACGAGGTGGCGACGGCCGCCGCCTGGCGGGGCGACGCCTTCACCGTGGGGGACCTGGGGCACCTCGACGGCGACGGCTACCTCTACCTCTCGGGGCGCCGCCACGACCTGATCATCTCGGGCGGGGTCAACGTCTACCCGGCCGAGGTGGAGGCGGCGCTGCTGGAGGCCCCCGGGGTGGTGGAGGTGGCGGTGGTGGGCCTGCCCGACGACCGCTGGGGGCAACGGGTGTGCGCCGCGGTGGTGGGCGGCCCCGGCCTGGACCTGGACGCCGTGCGGGAGGCCGCCGCCCGGCGGTTGGCCCCCTACAAGCGGCCCAAGGACTACGTCGCCGTCCCCGAGCTGCCGCACACCGCCACCGGCAAGCTGCTGCGCCGGGACGTGCCGGCCCTGCTCACCGGCCTGCCCGGCGGGGGCCCGAAGCCGGAATAGCCGGCGGGGCACGGCCGCCCGGGACCTCCCCCGTCCGCCGCGGCGGCACCGGTCGACGCGCCGGCGCGCAAGAATCACTCCATGGCCTTCACCACCACCAACCCGGCCACCGGCCGGGTCGAGCAGACCTACCCCGAGCACTCGCCGGAAGAGGTCGAGGCAAAGCTGGCCCGGTCGGCCGAGGCCTTCGCCGGGTGGCGCGGCACCAGCTTCACCGAGCGGGCCCACCTCATGCGCGGGGCGGCCGACCTGCTCGACGGCGAGCTGCCCGACGTGGCCCGGATCCTCACCACCGAGATGGGCAAGACCTTCGCCTCGGCCAAGGGCGAGGTCGCCAAGTGCGCCCTGGCCCTGCGCTGGTTCGCCGAGCACGCCGGGTCGCTCCTGGCCGACGAGGTGGTCGAGTCGGCCGCCCGCCGCAGCCTGGTGCGCTACCAGCCCCTCGGCCCGGTGCTGGCCGTGATGCCCTGGAACTTCCCCCTCTGGCAGGTCATCCGCTTCGCCGCCCCCGCCCTCATGGCCGGGAACGTGGGCCTGCTCAAGCACGCCTCGAACGTCCCCCAGGCCGCGCTGCTGCTGGAGGATCTCTTCCGCCGGGCCGGCTACCCGGAGGGCTGCTTCACCACCCTGCTGATCGGGTCGGGTGCCGTGGCCGGGGTGGTCGCCGACCCGCGGGTCGCCGCCGTGACCCTCACCGGGAGCGAGGGTGCCGGGCAGGCCGTGGCCGCCGCCGCCGGCCAGGCGCTGAAGAAGTGCGTGCTGGAGCTGGGGGGCTCCGACCCGTTCCTGGTGCTGGCCGGGGCCGACCTCGACACCGCCGTGCCCACCGCGGTGCGAGCCCGCTGCCAGAACAACGGCCAGTCGTGCATCGCCGCCAAGCGGTTCGTGGTGGAGGCTCCCGTCTACGAGGAGTTCACCGAGCGGTTCGTGGCCGGGATGGCCGCCCAGACCGTCGGCGACCCGTTCGACCCGGCCACCGACGTGGGCCCGCTGGTCTCGGCCGGCCAGCGCGAGGAGATCGCCGCGCAGGTCGACGACGCCCGGGCCGGGGGCGCCGTGGTGGCGTGCGGGGGGGAGGTGCCCGACGGGCCGGGGTGGTACTACCCGCCGACGGTGCTCACCGGCGTCACCCCGGCCATGCGGGCCTACGACGAGGAGGTGTTCGGCCCGGTGGCCGTGGTCGAGCGGGCCGACGACCTCGACCGGGCCGTCGCCCTGGCCAACCGCACCACCTTCGGCCTGGGGGCCAGCGTGTGGACGGC
>JASHWO010000140.1 GCA_030044045.1 Acidimicrobiales bacterium | reverse complement strand
GAGGAAGTCGGCGCACTCGTCGCAACCCTTGAGCGCCGTGCCGTGGAAGGCCTTGACCGGCTCGTCCACCGCCACCTCGCCGTCCCGGTACTCCACGATCATCCGGCCCCGGATCACGTCCACCTTGCTCACCCGGTCGAGGTCCACGCCGCGCTTGCGGGCCAGCTCGCGGAGGATCAGTCCCTCGTAGTCGAAGTTCTTGGTGCACAGCAGGGCGATGGTCAGCACCACCGCGTCCACCCGGTGGGCGCCGTTAAACCAGCGCCGGGACTGCATGGCCCGGATGCCCTGGATCTCGCAGGGCGTGCCCACCACGGCGATGCGGGGCTTGGCCGGCAGGTCGTAGCGGGAGAGGTCCAGCGCGGCCAGGGCCATGGTCTGGTTGTAGAAGCTGCCCGAGGCCGCCACCACCTCCGCCGGGGTGGTGGCGATGGTGGCCACGCCCTTCCACGGCTCGTCGGGATCGCTGCTCGGCTTGGAGACCAGGGCCCCGTCGATCTCGCCGGCGGCCAGCAGCCCGCACAGGATGGCGGTCACCGCCCCCCCGTCCTGCACGGTGTCCGACCGGGCGGCGGCCCGCACCGCGTAGCGCTCCAGCACCGCGCCCAGCCCCTCGGCCGGCGGCCCGCCGGTGATCTTCCAGTAGGTGTCCGACGAGTCCGAACGGACCTCCACCGGGGCCGCGGCCTCCTCCGGGTCCGGGGTGGACGGCGGCCACAGCGCCTCGTAGCGCAGCCCGCCCCGGGGGCAGAAGTCCCAGCAGAGCGAGCAGCCGGTGCACATCTTGACCAGCTCGGGCAGGTCGGTGTCCTCGTGCACCCCGATGGAGTTGGAGGGGCACACGGCCACGCAGGTGCCGCAGCGGATGCAGCGGTCGGCGTCGATCACCCCCGCCTCCAGCTCCCAGAACCACACCTTGCCCGGGGGCTCGGGAATCCCGTTCATCTCCTCCCGCAACCGGTAGCGCTTCACCGGACCACCTCCCCGGCCGGCACCCCGGCGCCTTCCAGCAACGCCCGTAGATCCTCGTCCGGCGTGCGCCGGGCCCACCGGTGGAAGGGCTCGTCCGGCCGCCGGTCCTCCCGGTAGCGGCGGAGCACCCGCAGCACCGCCGCCGGCACCTGGTCGACCGGCACCGCCCCGGCCACCCAGTCGATGAAGGCGGCGTCGGGCCCGAGCGAACCGCCCAGGCCGATGTCGACCGCCTCCTCGAGGTGCTCGTCCACATGGGCCACGTCGCCCCGGAAGCCGATGTCGGCCACCTGCGGTTGGGCGCACGAGGCCGAGCAGCCCGAGAAATGCATGCGGATCACCCCGGAGTCGTCACCGGCCTCGGCGCGGGGGCTTGCATCACTTGACCCGCCCGGGCACCCCAACCCGGGCTCCTCCGAGGCGCGGGGCCCCTGCCCCACGCCGGCCGTGGTGCCTGCGGCCAGGGCGGCGTCGAGGGCCCGGGCCCACTTGACCGCCCGCTCCTTGGTCTCCACCACGGCGAACCGGCAGAACTCGGTGCCGGTGCAGGCCACTACCCCCCGGGTGAACGGCCCGGGGAAGGGCGAGTACTTCTGGGCCAGGTCCTCGGCCAGCAGGTCGTCCACCCGGTCCTCGGGGATCCCGGTCAGGACAAAGTTCTGGTCGATCCCGATCCGGACCGTCCCGTCCCCGTAGGTCTCGGCCAGGCGGGCCGCCTCCACCAGCTCGATGCCCCGCATCCGGCCGACCGGGACCGAGCAGCCCACGTAGACCAGGCCGGGCTGCTTCTGGGGGTGCACCCCCACGTGGTCGCCCCGGAACCGCCGGGTCAGCTCCTCCCCGGCCGGCACCAGCTCGAAACGGGCCCGGGCCGCCAACTCGGCCCGGAACCTCTCCGGCCCCAGCTCCTGGACCAGGTAGCGCATGCGGGCCAGGCCCCGGTGCTCCCGGTTGCCCAGCTCGCCGAAGATCTGGGCGATGGCCCGGCACAGCTCCACCGCCTGCTCCGGGCGGACGAACACGTCGATGTCCGAGGCCATGCGCTCGCCGTCGGACAGCCCCCCGCCGGCTAGCACGTTGAACCCGACCGTCCCGTCGGCGGCCCGGGCCGGCCACAGGCCGATGTCGTCGATCTCTACCCGGGCGCAGTCCTCCAGGCAGCCGGTGACGGCGATCTTGAACTTCCGGGGCAGGTTGGCGTACTCCCGGTTCCCGGTGAAGAAGTCCGAGATGGCCCGGGCCACCGGCAACGCCTCCACCACCTCGTCGGGGTCGACCCCGGACACCGGGCAGGAGCAGACGTTCCGGGAGGAGTCGCCGCAGGCCTGCACCGTGGTCAGGCCGACCTCCCAGAACCGCTGCCAGATGCGCGGGATGTCCCCGATCCGGATCCAGTGGAGCTGGATGTCCTGGCGGGTGGTCAGGTCGGCGTAGCGGTTGCCGAACACCGGGCTGTCGTCGGGCCCCTCGGCGAAGGCGTCGGCGGCCACCCCGATCTCCCGGGCCTGGGCCGCGGTGAGCACGCCCCCGGGGACCTTGATGCGCAGCATGAAGGCGTCCCCGCCCTGCCGCTGAGGGTACAGGCCCACCCACTTGAGCCGCTCCTGCTCCCCCGGCACGGCGGCGATGGCCGCCGGGCCTTCCTTGGCGTAGCGGTCGATGACCGCCTGGGCCACCTCGAACGGGTGGCGCTGGAGCTTCCACTGCTCCACGTTGTTCAGCTCGCCGATGTGCCGGTAGGGATTGACGAAGGGCATGGCCCGGGGCCGGCCCCGGAACTGGATGCCGTAGCGGTTGTCGGGATCCCGGGCCATCAGGCGTGCAACCCGCACTCGGTCTTGCCGGTGCCCGACCAGCGCCCGGCCCGGGGATCCTCCCCCTCGGCCGTGGGCCGGGTGGTGGGAGCGCAGCCGATCGACCGGTAGCCCCGGTCCGCCAGCGGGTGGACCGGCAGGCCGTGGTCGTGCAGGTAGCTGTCCACGTCGTCGTCGGTCCAGGTGGCCAGCGGGTTCACCTTGGCCACCCCGAAGGCGGCGTCCCAGCCCACCACCGGGGCCGCCGCCCGGGTCGGGGCGTCCGACCGCTTCAGCGAGGTCATCCAGGCCCGCCGGCCGGCCAGCAGCGACCGCAACGGGACCACCTTGCGCAGCTCGCAGCAGCGCTCGGAGCCGCAGGGCCACCCCTCGGCCTCGGCCGGCGGCCGGGTCACCGTCAACCGGAGCCCGTAGCGCTCCCGCACCTCCTCTACGAACTGCAGGGTCTCGGGGAAGTGGGCCCCGGTGTCGAGGAACACCACCTCGATCCCGGGGTCGGCCGTCACCGCCAGGTCGATCAGCACCACGTCCTGGAACGAGGCGGCCAGCACCAGCTCCCGGCCGAACTCCCCCACCGCCCACTCCACCGCCTTGGACGCCGGGGCCGTCGACAGCCGGGCGTCGGCCGCCCGGAGCTCCTCCTCCAGCCCGACGGGGGGCGCTACCGCAGTGCTCTCGCTCACCGATCCGTCCTCCCGTGGGTGTGGAGCCCGCTTGACTTTCCGGGCCGGAGGCCCCAGAGTATACATGACCAATCTGGTCAAGTATTGAGGGCTCAACGGGGAACGGGCAGCGACATGAGCATCACCGAGACGATCAGCACCGACACGATCGGCCAGGGGGCCGTCGACCACCTCGACCTGCTCGAGTCGCACGCCATCTTCATCATGCGGGAGGTGGCCGCCGAGTCCGAGCGGCCGGTGCTCCTGTTCAGCGGGGGCAAGGACTCGGCCGTCCTGCTCCACCTGGCGGCCAAGGCCTTCCGGCCTGGCGGCTTCCCCTTCCCGGTCCTGCACATCGACACCGGGCACAACTTCGACGAGGTGCTGGAGTACCGCGACCAGCAGGTGGCCGACCTGGGCGAGCGCCTGCTGGTGGCCCGGGTCCAGGACTCGATCGACCGCGGCCGGGTGGCCGACCCCGGGCCGAACGCCACCCGGAACCGGCTGCAGACCACCACCCTGCTGGACGCCATCACCGATCACCGGTTCGACGCCTGCATCGGTGGCGCCCGCCGGGACGAGGACAAGGCCCGGGCCAAGGAGCGGGTGCTCTCCTTCCGCGACGCCTTCGGCCAGTGGGACCCGAAGCGCCAGCGACCGGAGCTCTGGCAGCTCTACCAAGGCCGGGTGCGCACCGGCGAGCACCTGCGGGCCTTCCCGCTGTCCGACTGGACCGAGCTGGACATCTGGCAGTACATCGGCCGGGAGGGCATCGCCCTGCCCTCCATCTACTTCGCCCACCGCCGCCCGGTGGTCGAGCGCGACGGGATGCTGCTGGCGGTCAGCCAGTGGGTCACCCCGGGACCGGGCGAGGAGGCCCGGGTGGAGACGGTGCGCTTCCGCACCGTGGGCGACGCCACCTGCACCGGTGCCGTGCGCTCCGAGGCGACGACCGTGCCCGAGATCGTCGCCGAGGTCGCCGCGTCGCGGATCTCCGAGCGAGGAGCCACCCGCGCCGACGACCGGTTCTCCGAGACCGCCATGGAGGACCGGAAGCGCGAAGGGTACTTCTGAGCCGTGACCGGCTCGGTCACCGGCACGGCCGGTGACGTGATGGACCTGCTGCGGTTCGCGGCCGTGGGCTCGGTGGACGACGGCAAGTCGACCCTCATCGGCCGCTTGCTGTTCGACACCCGCCAGCTCTTCGACGACCAGGTGGAGGCGGTGGCCGCCGCCTCCCGTCGGCGGGGGGTGGGCGAGGTCGACCTGGCCTTCGTCACCGACGGGCTCCGGGCCGAGCGGGAACAGGGCATCACCATCGACGTGGCCTACCGCTACGCGGCCACCCCCCGCCGCAAGTTCGTGATCGCCGACTGCCCCGGCCACGTCCAGTACACCCGGAACATGGCCACCGGCGCCTCCACCGCCGACCTGGCCCTGGTGGTGGTCGACGCCACGTCGGGGCTGCGCGAGCAGACCCGGCGCCACGCCTGCATCGCCGCCCTCCTCGGGGTCGACCAGTTCCTGGTGTGCGCCAACAAGATGGACCTGGTGGGCTGGGACCGGGTCGCCTACGACCGGGTGGCGGCGGACATCACCACCCTGGCCGACCGGCTGGGCGTCTCCACCACCACCGTGGTGCCGGTCTCCGCCCTGCACGGCGACTTCGTGGTGGAGCCCTCCGGCGCCGCCCCCTGGTACGACGGGCCCACGGTGCTCCAGGCGCTGGAGTCGGCCCCGGCCGGCGGTTGGGCCTCAGTCCACGGGCGGCCCCGGGCGGCCCGGCTGCCCGTGCAGTGGGTGCTGCGCCACCCCGGCGGGGGCCGGAGCTACGCCGGCATGGTGAACGGCGGGCCGTTGCGGGCCGGCGACCAGGTGGTGGTGCTGCCCGAGGGGTACCGGACCACCGTGGCCCGGATCGAGACCTTCGACGGCCCGATGGACCAGGCCCCGGTGGGCCTCTCGGTGTCGGTGCACCTGGTCGACGACCTCGACGTGTCCCGGGGCGACCTCATCGCCTCGGCCGACGAGCCGCCGGAGGTGTCGACCGAGCTGGAGGCCACGGTGTGCTGGTTCGGGGAGCGGCCGCTGCGGGCCGGCGACCGGCTGCGCATCAAGCACACCACCCGGGTGACCCCGTCCCGGGTGGGCGAGGTGCGGTCCCGGCTGGACGTGAACCACCTCCACCTGGACCCGGTGGACGAGCTCTTCGACAACGACATCGGGGTGGTGACCCTGGCCACGGCCACCCCGCTGGCCATCGACCCCTACCGGCGGGACCGCATCACCGGCAGCTTCGTCCTGGTGGACGAGGCCACGAACGCCACGGTGGCCGCCGGCATGGTGGGCCGGCCGGAGCTGGTCTCCTGAACTACCCCGTCTCTCTGCGGGTGGCCGGCCGCCCCTGCCTGGTGGTGGGGGGCGGGCCGGTGGCCGCCCGGAAGGTGGCCGGCCTGGCCGGCTGCGGCGCGCTGGTCACGGTGGTGGCCCCCGAGGTGGACCCGGCCATCGAGGCGCTCGGCGTCACGGTCGAGCGCCGTCCCTACCGGGCCGGGGAGGCCGGGTGTTACCGGCTGGTGGTGGGCGCCACCGGCGTCCCCGAGGTCGACCAGGCGGTGGCCGCCGATGCCGAGGCGGCCGGGGTGTGGGTGAACGCCGCTGACGACGCTGAGCACTGCTCCTTCCTGCTCCCCGCGGTCCACCGCGACGGCGTGGTCAGCGTGGCCGTCTCCACCGGGGGGGCCAGCCCGGCCCTGGCCACCTGGCTCCGCCGCCGCATCGGGGAGTGGGCCGAGCCGGGGCTGGGCACCCTGGCCGAGCTACTGGGCGAGGCCCGACGCCAGCTCCGGCAGGCCAGCCGCTCGACCGAGTCGGTGGACTGGCAAGCCCTGCTCGACGGGCCTCTGCCCGACCTGGTGCGCCGGGGCGACCTCGACGCCGCCCGGGCGCTCCTGCGTCAAGCGACGACGAGCCCCGGCAAATAGGCACCGCGCGACGGCCAGCGTGGGGATGGGGCCCCACGCATCGGAGGAGCCTGCCATCAAGGGGGGCACAGTGGAGCCCCAGGCGGGCTGATACGTACAGCTACGGCTGGGCCACCATGAGCACGATGGCCACCAGCAACAGCACCGCCAGCACCCCCGACCACAGGCAGGCGGCCCGGCAGTGGCGGCGGAGGGTCGCGTCCCCGGCACCGGCGCCCACACCGGCGGCCAGCCCCGCCTGGACCCGGCGCTCCGACGGCCAGAGCAGGCCCTCGGCACACAGGGCGGCCACCACCCAGAGCCCGATGCCCCACTGCACCCAGCCGTCGCGGTAGCCGAAGGCGCCGCCGGACATGGCCAGCAGGGCCACCCCCAGCACCGGCACCGCGTAGAGAGTGCGCCCGACCCAGTTCACGCCCGGCGAGAAGTAGGACACCACGCCGGCCGGAGGGCTGCCCTCCCTGGCGGCCAGCACCCGGGCCGCCTGCACCCCGCAGACCACCACCGACCCGAGGGCCACCACGACCGCGGCCACGTGGGCCAGGAGCACCAGGTCGAAGGCGGCCCCGGTGGGCACGGCGGCGGGCATCGGGACATTCTGGCCCGGCGGCTGCCACCTGGCCCGTCCGGGTACCCACTGCCGCCTTCCTCGATGGCGGGCTCCTCCGGAGCACGGGGACCCCAGCCCCGTGCCGGCAGTGCACCCTGCACCGGGCGGTGGAGCGGTACCGTGGGAAGCGTTATGGCGAGAGGGACGAGAGGGACATGAGCCAGCTCCGCCTCGACCCGCTCTCGGGGCGTTGGGTGGTGGTGAGCACCGTGAGGGCCGAGCGGCCGGCCGCGTTCGTGCTCCCGTCGGCCCCGGTCCAGGAGGACACCTCCCGGCCCTGCCCGTTCTGCCCGGGGAACGAGGAGGCGAGCCCGCCGGCCCTCGAGACCTACGGCCCCACCGGCGCCTGGCTGGTGCGGGTGGTGCCGAACCTCTACCCGGCCTTCGAGGGCGACGAGCCCTTCGTGGTGGCCAACCGGGGCCCGGTCTTCACCCAGGCCACCGCCGGCGGCATCCACGAGGTGCTGGTCCTCTCCCCCGAGCACGACACCACCTGGCCCATGCTGAGCGACGAGCAGACCGGCCTGGTGATGGCCGCGCTACGGGACCGGGTGGAGGAGCACTCCCAGCGGCCGAACCTGCGCTACAGCCAGGCCATCGTGAACTCCGGGCGGGAGGCCGGCGCCTCCCTGGAGCACCCCCACGGGCAGCTCCTGGGCATGTCCTTCGTGCCCCGGGAGCTGGCCGAGGAGCAGGCCCGCTTCGGCCGCTTCGCCGGGGGGTGCCTGCTCTGCACCACGGTCGACGCCGAGGAGGCCGAGGGCTACCGGGTCATCTACGCCGACGACCGGACGGTGGTGATCTGCCCCTTCTGGAGCGCCACCCCCTACGAGATGCTGGTCATCCCCCGGGACCACAGCCCCCAGCTCTACCGCTGCCCCACCGACGACCTGGTGTCGGTGGGCCTGGCCATCAAGCGCTGCCTCGGGCAGCTCCGCGACCTGATCGGCGACGTGGCCTACAACCTCGTATTCCACTCGGCCCCGTACCGGGTCAACGACCCCTTCCACTGGCACGTGCACGTCTGGCCGAAGGCCACTACCCGGGCCGGCTTCGAGATGGGGACGGGGGTGGCCATCAACGTGGTCAACCCGGAGCAGGCCGCCGAGCAGCTCCGCGTGGCCGTCCCCACCGGCTGACCCGCCGGCCGACCCGCCGGACGGCGGCCTCCAGTCCCACCGCGGCGAGCACCACGAACGGCACCTCGAACTCGGCCCGGAAGCGGACCAGGCCGTAGCTGGCCGCGGCCACCAGGGTCACCACCCCGGCGATCACCAGGAGGGGCCATACCCGCACCCGGCGACGGCGCAGGGCCACGGCACCCAGGACGGCGAAGGGGACCAGCACGTAGTACGAGCACAGGCCGGCCAGGGAGCCCGGGACCGGCCGGCCCTCGTCCACTGTCTGGTGCGCCATCGGGACGGGGCGGAACACGTCCCAGACTCGCCCCACCCGGGCCAGGACCACCAGGGGCAGGCGGCGCAGGTGGTGCTCGGCGTAGTGCAGCCCGGCGGCCGCCTGCCGCGCCGACTCCACCGACTGCTCGGCGGCGGGGGGGACGTCGATGGAGCAGGTGATGCTCCAGCTCCCGATGGCCGGCCCGTAGTAGGTCGAGGGGCAGTTGGCCCCGGCCAGCACCGGTCCCTCGCCGGTGGAGAGGAAGGTGGCCTCCTCGAACGACGCCAGGTTCCGCCCGACCCAGGGACCCACGGTCAGGGCAGCCACCAGCACGGCCAGCCCGGCCAGCAGGAACCGCCGGGACCAGGGGACCCCGCGCAGGGCCAGGATGGCCGGCACCACCAGGCAGGGAACCAGCAGGGCCAGCTCGGCCCGGACCAGCATCTCCAGCCCGGCGGCCAGCCCCACCAGCACCGCCGTCTGCCAGGTGGGCGCCCGGAACAGGCGGTAGACGCCCAGCAGGACGAGGGCCACGAACAGCATGGTGAGGGTCTCGGACATGACGATGCCGTTCGGCAGCCACATGGAGGGGTAGGCGGCGGCCACCGCCGCGGCGACCAGCCCGACCCGGGGGCCGGCCAGCGAACGGGCCAGCAGGCCGGTGAGGAGGACCACCACCGTCCCCAGCGCGGCCATGGTGAGCCGCTGGGGGGTCTCGCCCTGGTGGAGGCCGAAGAGGTAGGTCACCGGGACGAGCACGATGCTGGTCAGCGGCGGGTGGGCGGCGTCGGGCCCGGTCCCGAAGGGGACGGAGAAGAAGTGCCCGGTCGACAGGGCCAGGGCCTGCAGGTCGTACCAGCCGTCGTCGTAGAGGTGGGCGTTCTCGTAGCGGGTGAAGAGGAGCACGTAGAGGACGCGCCAGGCCAGGGCCACCAGGACGATCCCCCCCAGCGCCAGCCGGAACCGCCGGCGGTCGGCGCGCTGGCGGCGGCGGCTCGGCGCGGCGCGGGACAGTCCCGGCACCGGGGCGTCGACGGCGAGGTCCGTCACCCGAGCGCCGTCACCCGAGGAAGGGGGCGGCGACCTCGTCCAGCAGCGACCGGTCGAGCGTCTTCGGGTGGCCCACCGCCTCCCCCAGCGGGACGCGCACGATCGTGCCGGCCTGCAGGGCCACCATGGTGCCGAAGGCCCCGTCGTGCACTGCCGCCACCGCGGCCACGCCGAAACGGGTGGCCAGCACCCGGTCGTAGGCGGTGGGCGTGCCTCCCCGCTGGACGTGGCCCAGCGTGGTCACCCGGGACTCGTAGCCGGTCCGGCGCTCGATCTCCCCCGACACCCAGGCCCCGATCCCCCCGAGCTGGCTGTGGCCGAAGGCGTCCACCGACCGGGGCGCCGTCGCCTCGGCCGCCGCGTCGGCATCGGGTCCCGGGGCGGGCAGGGCCCCCTCGGCCACCACCACGATCGACGACCAACGGCCGCTGCGGTGGCGGCGGACCAGCCGGTCGCAGACGGCGTCCAGATCGAAGGGCGCCTCGGGCACCAGGATCTCGGCCACCCCGCCGGCGATCCCGGCGTAGGTGGCGATCCACCCGGCGTGGCGGCCCATGACCTCGCAGACGATCACCCGGTGATGGGACTCGGCCGTGGTACGGAGGCGGTCGATGGCCTCGGTGGCCGTCTGCACGGCGGTGTCGAAGCCGAAGGTGGTCTCGGTGCCCGACAGGTCGTTGTCGATGGTCTTCGGCACCCCCACCACCGGCGCGTCCAGCCGGCAGGCCACCCCCAGCGTGTCGTCACCCCCCACCGCCACCACGGCGTCCACCGACAGCGCGGCCAGCGAGGCCAGCGCCTGGGCCGGCCCGTCCTCAGTAGCGAACGGGTTGGTCCGCGAGGTACCGAGGATGGTGCCGCCCTGCGGCAGCAGGTCCCGGCAGCGGTCGGGGTCCAGCGGGACGGTCCGGCGCTCCAGCACTCCCCGCCAGCCGTCGAGGAAGCCCAGGCACTCGTCGCCATGGACCCCGGACGCGGTCATGGCGACCGCCCGGATGACGGCGTTCAGCCCGGGGCAGTCCCCCCCGCCCGTGAGCACCCCGATCCGCATCGGGGGCGTCTCAGGGGTCGAGCCGACGGGCAGGGCGGGCTCGCCGCCCCCCGGCCGGCGCATCGCGGCGTTGTCGTCGGTCGGCCATGGCTCCGGCATGGCCTCCCTCCTCGGCCTTGCCCTGCCTGCCCGGCTGGACGGCTCCCTGATCCACCCTCCCCATCGGCTCGACCCCTAGCCGATGGCTAGCGAGCGCGCCTGCTCGAACCGGGCCGCCACGTCGTCCCAGGCGACGATCTTCCAGAGCGCGGCCACGAAGTCGGCCTTCACGTTCTTGTACTGGAGGTAGAAGGCGTGCTCCCAGGCGTCGAATACCAGGAGCGGCACCGAGCCGTTCCCCACGTTGCCCTGGTGGTCGTAGACCTGCTGGACCAGCAGCCGCTGGCCCAGCGGCTCCCAGGCCAGGACGCCCCAGCCCGAGCCCTGGATGGTGGTCGTGGCCTGGGTGAGCTGGGCCCGGAAGCCAGCAAAGGAGCCGAAGTGCTCGTCGATGGCCGAGGCCAGCGCCCCGGTGGGCTCGTCCCCGCCGTCGGGCGACAGGTTCTTCCAGAAGATCGAGTGGAGCACGTGGCCGGAGACGTTGAAGGCCAGGGTCTTCTCCAAGCCCACGATGGCGCCGAAATCCTCCTTCTCGCGGGCGTCGGCCAGCTTCTCCAGGGTGGTGTTGGCGCCGGACACGTAGGCGGCGTGGTGCTTGTCGTGGTGCAGCTCGAGGATCTGCCCGGAGTAGTGGGGCTCGAGCGCGGCATAGTCGTAGGGCAGGTCGGGGAGGGAGTAGTCGGCCATCGGGTTCTCCTGCTCGTCGGGGGTCTCGTGCGCTGAGTACCCTACCGCGGCCCGATCCGGTCCCGGTCGGCCCGATCCCTACCTGTCGGCAATGCCGGCGACCACTGCTGTTGTCGGTGTGGCCGCCCCGGCGAGGCTGCCGGAGAACTGGGCGTCGCCGAAGGCGAAGATGCCGCCGTCGGAGGCCACCTCCCAGTAGCCCTGACCTGTGGGGGTCGCCGCCATGCCCACGATCGGCCTGTTCAACGTCATACCGCCGGTCGATCCGTAGAACTGGGCGTCGCCGAAGGCGAAGATGCCGCCGTCGGAGGCCACCTCCCAGTAGCCCTGGCCGTCGGGGGTGGCGACGATGCCCACGATCGGCTTGTTGAGCGGCTTGCCGCCCATCGATCCGTAGAACTGGGCGTCGCCGAAGGCGAAGATGCCGCCATCACTGCCGACCATCCAGTAGCCGCCGCCGTCGGGGGTGGTTGCCATGGCCACCACTGGGCCGTTCAGTGTGAGGGCGGCGAGGTTGCCGAGGTACGTCAGGTACTGGTCGTTTCCGAACCCGTACAGGGCACCATCCTGCTGGTAGAGGTAGTAGCCCTGCCCGACGTCGCCGGGGAGGTCGAGCGCCATCTCGCCGGTGATGAGCGCGCCGTGGCATTCTGCCGAGAACTCGATGCCGAACGCCGAGAATGTGCCGTCGGCACCCGGTTGGCCGAGGGCGTCGAGCTCGAAGCTTCCCTCCGGGCATGTGCCCATCTGGATACCGTCGCCGTTCGCCTGCGAGTACTCGACGCCGGTGGTCAACGCCTGTCCTGGGCCCAGGCTGAAGATGATGAGGCCACCACTGTTGGCGGTCATCGTGTACGAAACGACGACACCACCGTTGTTCGGCCTGGCGCTGATGTCGTAGACCGGCGTGTAAGAGGTATGACCGCTGGCGATCGACTCCATCCAGCCACCGGTGAACGGCGCGGCGGCGTCCGCCGAAGGCGAGGCGGCCGGTACCAGGGAGCCGTGTGGGAGCCCATGGGGAGTGGGCACCCCGTACGCCGGAGTGCCCACTCCGAACAGTGCAAAACCAGAGAGAACAGCGGCCGCCACCAGCAAGATCATCGGTCGTCGGGGCATCGGGGGATGATAGCCAACCGCGGGAACGCGGCGACAGACCAGTTCAGCCACTGGCGGAAGGCCCCAAACGGGCCGCCCGCGCCAGCTCGAAGGCGGCCGCCAGGTGGCGCACCGTCTCCTGGTCACCGGGCACCAGGCCGCCGATCCCCGGGGTGGCCAGGTAGCCGGCCATGAAGGCCCGGCGGTTGCGCGCCTCCCAGGCCTGGGCCAACCGGGCCAGCCCGGCCCGCCCGGTGGGGTCCCGCTCGAAAGCGGCCTCCGTGGCCACCCGGTGCAGCGACCACAGGAGGTCGGCCACGTCCCCCAGCGGCGACCGTGTCACGCCCCCGGGCCGGCAGTCGGCCAGCACCCACCCCTGGTCGGTGCGGACCGTGCGTCCCAGGTGGAAGTCGCCGTGGGTACGGACGACCGGGGCCCGCAGGCCGCTCGAGCGCAGCCCGGCCAGCGCCTCGGCCACCCCCGGTGGCGACAGCAGCGCTGGGTCGGCCGCCCGGGCCGCCGCCTCCACCTGGTCCACCCAGCCGGCCACCGGCTCGGTCCGCCGGCCGAAGGCCCGGTCCAGGGCCAGGTGCATGCGGGCGGCCATGGTCCCCAGCGCCCGGGCCTCGGGCCCGAAGTCGCCGCCGGCCCGCTCCGGGGACCCGCCCGAGGCGTAGAGATCGCGCAGGGAGGTGAGGGCCAGCGCCCAGCCCCCGGCGCTGCCGGCCAGCACCTCCTGGACCACTCCCAGATCCCGCCCACCCCGCCGCCACAGGGCCAGGGGAGCGGCCAGGTGGTTGAAGCCGGCCTCGTCCAGGGCCACCAGCAGGGCCACGGCCGGGTTCGGGCCGCCGGGCAGCCAGGGGAACACGGAGAGGGTGCAGCGCTCCCCGAAGGAGAGCACCACGGCCTCGGCGCCGTCGGCGACCGGCGCCACCGGGTCGTCGCCGTCCGGCTGGCCGGTGACCGCCCCCAGCACCATCGGCGCCAGCTCGGCGTCGCGAAGGGCGTCGACCACCACCGCCAGGCCGTGCTCGTCGTCGTAGAGCCCCAGCACCGGCTCGTCGGCCGAGCGCAGCAGGTGCGCCTCCTCGCCCGGCCGGCGCAGGCCCAGCACGGCGTGGGCGGTGCGCCCGTCCACGGTGGCGATCACGTCCAGCAGCCCGGGCCGGCCCGGCCGCAGCACCTCGACCTCCTCCACCGCCACCGTCGCCCCGACCAGAGCGGTCGGCGCGGCCGGCGCCTCTCCCGGCGCCCCCGGCGACGGATGCTGCGCCCGCCAGGCGGCCATCAGCTCGGCCACGGCCCGGTGTGTCACTCCTGGGCCACCAGGTCGAACCAGAGGTAGCCGTAGGGCCCGAGGGTGATGGTGTACGGCTCCTCCCCGATGGTGGGGAACGGCACCCGGCCCAGCACCTCCAGGGGGGTCCACCCGGCCCACCGGGCCAGCTGCAGCTCGGCCGGCTGGGCGAAGCGGCTCAGGTTGTGCACGCAGAGCACGGCCTGGGAGCGGCGGACCGCCTCGTCCGACTCCTCGTTGCCGGCGGGCACGGTCCGGGCCGTCCCGACGTCGGCCACCTCCCCGGAGCGCACGTAGGCCAGGATGGACGGGTTCGGGCAGGCCAGGATCTCCATCTCCCCCACCCCCAGCACCGGCAGCGAGCGCCGCTCCACCAGCATCCGCCGCAACCAGTGAAGGAACGACCCCGGGTTGCGGCGCTGCGCCTCCACGTTCACGGCGGCGTAGCCGTAGACCGGGTCCATCAGCGGGGGCAGGTAGAGCCGGGCGAAGTCGGCCCGGGAGAACCCACCGTTCCGGTCGGGCGACCACTGCATCGGGGTGCGCACCGAGTCCCGGTCGCCCAGGTAGATGTTGTCGCCCATCAGCAGCTCGTCGCCGTAGTACACCACCGGGCTCCCCGGCAGGGAGAGGAGCAGGGCGTGCAGCAGCTCGGCCAGCCGGCGGTCGCCATCGAGCAGGGGGGCCAGGCGGCGGCCGATGCCCATGTGCCGTTTCATCCGGGGGTCCTTGGCGTACTCCGAGAACAGGTAGTCGCGGTCCTCGTCGCTCACCTGCTCCAGGGTGAGCTCGTCGTGGTTCCGCAGGAAGATGGCCCACTGGCAGCCGTCGGGGATCTCCGGGGTCTGGCTCAGGATCTCGGTGATCGGGTAGCGCTGCTCCCGGCGCACGGCCATGAACAGGCGGGGCATGAGCGGGAAGTGGAAGCACAGGTGGCACTCGTCGCCGTCCCCGAAGTAGTCGGACACGTCGGCCGGCCACCCGTTGGCTTCGGCCAGCAGGATGCGCCCCGGGTAGTCCGCCTCGAGCTGCTTGCGCACCCGCTTGACGTAGGCGTGGGTCTCGGGCAGGTGCTCGCCGGCCGTGCCGTCCCGCTGGAAGAGGTAGGGCACGGCATCGAGGCGGAAGCCGTCCAGCCCCAGATCCAGCCAGAACCGCACCAGGTCCAGCATGGTGTCGGCCACCTCGGGGTTGTCGTAGTTCAGGTCGGGCTGGTGCGAGTAGAAGCGGTGCCAGTAGTACTGCTGGCGGGTGTCGTCCCAGGTCCAGTTGGACCGCTCCACGTCGGTGAAGACCACCCGGGCCTCGGGCCAGCGCTGGTCGTCGTCGTTCCAGACGTACCAGTCGGCCTTCGGGTTCGTGCGGCTGCTACGGGACTCCACGAACCAGGGGTGCTGGTCACTGGTGTGGTTCATCACCAGGTCGGCGACGACCCGGATGCCCCGCCGGTGGGCATCCTCCAGCAGGCCCACCAGGTCGCCCAGCGTGCCGTAGTCGGGGTGGACGTTGAAGAAGTCGCTGATGTCATACCCCCCGTCGCGGAAGGGCGACGGGTGGAAGGGGAGCAGCCACAGGCAGTCGATGCCCAGCCACTGGAGGTAGTCGAGCTTCTCCCGGAGGCCCCGCAGGTCGCCGGTGCCGTCGTCGTTGGCGTCGAAGAAGCCCCGGATCAGCACCTCGTAGAAGACGGCGTGCTGGAACCAGTGGACGGACGGGTCGAACTGCCCGGCGGTCGACCCCGGCAGCTCGGTCATCGGCCCGGGAGCAGGCGGTCGGCCGCCGAGTACGGGTCGAGACGCCCCTCCGCCACCGCCCGCAACGCCTCGGCGAAGCCCTCCCCCTCGCCCACCCGCTCCACCTGCTGGAGCAACCGGGCCGTCAGCACCCGGCGCAGCTCCCGCTCCAGGCGGGCCGCCCGGCCCGTCGCCAGGCCGCCGGAGCCGACCAGGTGGGCCCGGTGCCGGGCCACCTCGGCCCACAGGTCGGCCACGCCCTCGCCGGTCGCCGCCACCGTGGTCACCACCGGCGGCCGCCAGTCGCCGGCAGCCGAGAGGTCGAGCATCTGCTCCAGGTCGCGTCGGGCCTCCCGGGCGCCGGGGCGGTCGGCCTTGTTGACCACGAACACGTCCGCTACCTCGAGCAGCCCCGCCTTGTTGGCCTGCATCGAGTCTCCCCAGCCCGGGGTGACCACCACCACGGTGGTGTCGGTGGCCGACGCCACCTCCACCTCCATCTGGCCCACCCCCACCGTCTCCACGATGGCCACCGGTAGCCCGGCGGCGCCCAGCACCCGCAGGGCGTCCGGGACGGCCAGGGCCAGGCCGCCCAGGTGGCCTCGAGTGGCCATGGACCGGATGAAGACCGTGGGGTCGGTGGCGTGGTCCTGCATACGCACCCGGTCGCCCAGGATGGCGCCGCCGGAGAAGGGCGACGACGGGTCGATGGCCAGCACCGCCACCTGGTCGACCGGCTCCGCCCCGCCCCCGGCGCCATCCCCGCCCCCGTCCACCGCCGGCCACCCGCTCCGGGCGGCGGTGATGAGGCGGTCGGTCAGGGTGGACTTGCCGGCCCCCGGGGCGCCGGTCAGTCCCACCGAGTACGGCGGCGGCTCCCGGTAGGCCAGCGCGGCCAGCGCCCGGGCCGGCTCGCCGCCCCGCTCCACCACCGAGAGGAGCCGGGCCAGCGCCGCCCGGTCGCCCCCGGCCGCCGCCGGCAGCAGGTCGTTCACCGCCGCGTCACCTGGGCCCCCA
>JASHWO010000139.1 GCA_030044045.1 Acidimicrobiales bacterium | reverse complement strand
GGCGGGGGGTGAGCCGGTGCGCCTGGGGGTGACCGCCTTCCTGACCGACCGGTCGATGGCGCCCGGTGCGCTGGCCCGGGAGGTCGAGGACCGGGGCTTCGACTCGCTCTTCCTCCCCGAGCACACCCACCTCCCGGTGCGGGCGGCGACGCCCCCGGCCACGGTGGAGGGGGTGGACCCGGAGCACTACCGGCGGGGGCTGGACCCGCTGGTGGCCCTGGCCATGGCCGCCGAGGCCACCAGCCGCATCGCCCTCGGCACCGGGGTGCTACTGGCCGCCCAGCACGACCCCATCGTGCTGGCCAAGCAGGTGGCCACGCTCGACCACCTCTCGGGCGGGCGGGTGGTGCTCGGCGTGGGCTTCGGCTGGAACCAGGCCGAGGCCGAGGACCACGGGGTGGACTTCGGGCGGCGGGCCGCCGTGGTCGGCGAGCACGTGCGGTGCATGCAGGCCCTCTGGTCACAAGAGCAGGCGGCCTTCCACGGCGAGCACGTGCACCTCCAGCCCTGCTGGTCGTGGCCCAAGCCGGTGCAGCAGCCCCGCGTGCGCACGCTGGTGGGGGGCGGGCCCACCGGGGCGGTCTTCACCGCCGTGGCCGACTACGGCGACGGGTGGCTGCCCATCGGCGGGGCTGGCCTAGCCACGGCGCTACCCGAGCTCCGCCAGCGGGTGGCCGCGGCCGGCCGGGACCCGGCCAGCGTCACCGTGGTGCCGTTCGGGACGGTGCCCACCCCGGGCAAGCTCGACCACTTCGCCACCCTCGGCGTGGAGGAGGTGGTGCTCCGCCTGCCGTCGGGGCCGGCCGACGACATGCGCCGCGGCCTGGACGACCTGGCCCGGTACCTGCCGGCGGCCGGCGGCGCTGCGGGGACGCGCTGACCCGGGCGCCGGCGAGACCCAGCCACCCCGCCCGCCCCGGGAGGCGACAGCCCGGTCACCGGCCAGATGCGGTGAGCCCGGTGCTGGCTCGGGCATAGTGGCAGCGTGACCCCGGCCATCGTGCCCGACGAGCCCACAACGGAGCCCCGCCCGCTCCGCTGGCTGCTCCTCGTCTACCGCGTCCCCAGCGAGCCGACCCGGCTCCGGGCCGGGGTGTGGCGGAAGCTGAAGGGCCTGGGCGCCATCTACATCCAGAGCTCGGCCGCCGCCCTCCCGGCCTCACCCGCCGCCGAGCGGGCGCTGCGGGCGCTGCGGGCCGAGATCAGCGACCTCGGGGGCACCGCCTACCTCTTCGACGCCGCCCTGCTGGCCGGGGCCGACCAGCTCCGGGAGTCCTTCAACGCGGCCAGGGACGACGAGTACGAGGAGATCGTCGACCGCTGCACCGACTTCCAGTACCAGATCCGCAAGGAGTACGACGCCGACCACTTCACCTACGCCGAGCTGGAGGAGAACGAGGTCGACCTGGTGAAGCTCCGGGGCTGGCTGGACCGCATCCGGGAGCGGGACGTCATGGGCGCGGTCAAGCAGGTCGAGGCGATCGAGGCAGTGGACCGTTGCGAGCAGGCGCTGGAGGAGTACGCCGCCCGGGTCTACGCCGAGGAGGGCGAGGAGCCCCGCCCCACCTGACCGGCGGTCGGCCGGGGAGCACCGGCCCGTGGCGCCGCAACAGGGTCGCAACGCCGCCGGCGGCCGCCGGACACCGAGATGTGACCAGAAGTTCAGTTCTCGGTCACTTGCGCGTCACGGGCGTGTAACGGGTGTCTTTTACCGTGCCTAACGACTGTTAGACATCCCTACTAACGACCTGAGAGGTGCCGTGGCTACGTCCCGAAGTGCCCGTCTTCCCGTCCGCCTTCCCCGAGCGCGGACCTGCGCCCTGACCGGCAGCGCCCTCGCCGCCGGGCTCCTCGGCGTGGTCCTCCCCGGCGCGACGGCGACCACCACCGCCGGCGCGGCGTCGAAGGTGCCCCTGGTGGTGTACTCGGCCCAGGGCTACGACTCGGCCGAGTGCAAGGCCTTCCAGGCGGCCACCGGCATCACAGTCCAGCTCGACACAAACTCCACCGGGCCGCTCCTGACCCAGATCGAGGCGTCGAAGAACAACCCGAAGTGGGGCCTGCTGTGGGTGGACGGCCCGACCGCCTTCGCCACCCTGGACGACCAGCACCTGCTGCTGCACGGCATCGACCCGAAGGGCGTCGACTGGACCACGCTGGGCAAGGAGTCCGTGCCCAAGGACGGCGCCTGGGCCCCCACCGGCGTGACCCTCACCGAGGCCCTGGTCTACACATCGAAGGTGGTGAAGCACCCGCCGACCACCTGGCAGCAGCTCCTCACACCGAAGTGGAAGGGCGAGGTCGGGATGAACAACCCGACCCAGTCCGGCCCCACCTACCCCTTCATCGCCGGGATGATGAACTACCTCGGGGGGGTCTCCAAGGGTGAGCAGTACTTCGAGAAGCTGAAGGCCAACGGGCTGGTCATCCACACAACGAACGGCCCCACCCTCCAGGCCCTGACCAGTGGCGAGATCAAGCTGGCGCTGGTCCAGAGCTCGGCCGGCACCGGGGCCCGGACCACAGCCCCGACACTGAAGGTCGAGTACCTCCCGCCCATCACCCTGCTGCCCTCGGCCATCGGCGTCGACGCCCACGCCACAGCGACCGAGCAGAAGGAGGCCAAGGAGTTCGTCGACTACGTCCTCTCGAAGCAGGGCCAGAAGGTGATGCAGTCGGGCACACCGACCGGCGACTCGCTCTTCTACCCCATCATCAAGGGCGAGGACCCGCTGCCGGAGCTGCCGACAATCACATCGGTCAAGACCCAGTCGATCAACCCCTACACGTGGGGGCCCAAGGAGAACAGCATCAACGCCTGGTTCACAACAAACATCGTCAAGTGAGCGACCGTGACCGCCGTCCGCCGTTCCCGCCCGCAGCCGGCGGCGGCCACCCGTAGGGTCCCCTCCCCGCGGTGACCGTCGTCGAGCCGAAGGCCGATCCGGCGCCGGCGCAGCCGGACCACCCCCACCCCCTCCCGCCCCCCGGGCAGGGGGTGGGGGTGGTCGGCTCGGGCCTCCTGGCCCGCTCCGTGCGGTCCACCACCGACCGGGGCACCCAGGTGGGCAAGGTGCTGCGGCCGCTGCTGTGGCTGCTGCTGGTCGTCGTCATCCTGGCCCCGTGCGCTTGCTTCCTGGTGCTGGCGGTGTCGCCCCGCCTCTTCGACCAGGGATCGAGCTGGTTCACCCTCACCTACCTGCGGTCGATCTTCAGCGGCCCGGTCGCCGTGTCGGTGATCGACTCGCTGTGGGTGAGCGCCGCCGCCGCCGTGCTCGGCCTGGCCGTCGGCCTGCCCGTGGCCTGGCTGGCCGCCCGGACGAACCTGCCCGGCCGGCGCTTCGTGTCCCTGGGGATGTGGCTGGTGCTGCTCCTCCCCTCGTGGCTGCCCGCCCTGGGCTGGGAGCGGCTGGTGCAGCCGGACGGCGTGATGTACCGGGTGGGGCTGGACCTGCCGTTCGTGACCCACGCCATCATGGGCCCGTTCGGAGTGGTCCTGCTGCTGGGCCTGCGCTGCGTCCCCTTCACCTACCTGGCCGTGTCCAGCGGGCTGGCCGGGCTGGGCCAGGAGTTCGAGGACGCCGCCCGGGTGCACGGCGCCTCCCGCACGGCCACCTTGCGGCTGGTCGTCCCCATCATCGCCCCGGCCATCTGGTCGGCCCTGGCCATCGGCTTCGCCGAGTCGGTGAGCGACTTCGGCGTGGCTGCCACCCTGGCCTTCAACTCGCACTTCACCCTGGCCACCTACCAGCTCTACCAGGCCATCGACGGCTTCCCCCCGAGCTTCCCGGAGGCGGCGGCCATGGCCTGCCTGCTGGTGGCCTCGGTGGCCCTGCCCCTCTTCTTCCAGGCTCGGGCCTTGCGCGGCCGCACCTACACGGTGCTCTCGGCCCGCACCCGGCCCATCGTGCGCCGCCAGCTCTCGCGGGCCGGTTCGGTGGTGGCCAGCGCCGGCACCGGGCTCTTCTTCTTCGTGGCCCTGGGCATCCCGGCCATCGGCGCCATCAGCGGCTCGCTGCTGGCCGACTACGGCGCTTCGGCCCGCATCACCTTCGTCAACTACTCGGCCGTGCTCCACGACCCGAACGCCTCCGGGCCCATCGAGCGGTCGCTGCTCTACGGCCTCATCACCGCCAGCATCACGGTGGTGGGCGGGTTCATCGCCGCCCGGGTGCTGACCAGACGGCGGTCGCGGGCCACCCGGTTCCTCGACTTCCTGCTCCTGGCGGCGGTGGCCCTGCCCAGCGTGGTGTTCGGCGCCGGGTACATCTTCGCCTACAACCTCCCGATCTTCTCCAAGATCGGGATCGACATCTACCAGACCACCACCCTGCTCATCATCGGCTACGTGGCCTCCAGCCTCCCCACCAACGCCCGGGTGCTGGTGGGCTCGGTCTCCCAGATCCCGCCGTCGCTCCACGACGCGGCCCGAGCCCACGGGGCGGGCCCGGTACGGGCCTGGCTCCGGGGGGTGCTGCCGGCGGTCTCCCGGCCCATGGTGATGGCCTGGCTGCTCACCTTCTGCGCCATCTTCCTGGAGCTGCCCCTGTCCCAGCTCCTCTACGCCCCCGGGTCCCCGCCGCTCTCGGTCTCCATCGAGGACAACCTGGGCAACTACCACTTCGGCATCGGCATGGCCCAGGCGGTGCTGGCCGTGCTCGTCGCCATGGTGGTGGTGGGGGTGGTGCTCCTGGCCTACCGGCTCCTGGCGCCCCGTGGCTGGCGCCGCATCGGGATGGCCACCCGTGGCTGAGCGGCTGGTGGTCGAGGACGTCGTCAAGGTCTACCCGGGCGGCAACACGGCGCTGAAGGGCCCGTCGTTCACGGTGGAGCCGGGCACCTTCATGGTGCTGCTCGGCCCCTCGGGGTCGGGCAAGACCACCCTGCTCCGCTCGCTGGCCGGGATCGAGCGGATCACCTCGGGCACCATCGTCATCGGCGACGTGGTGGTGGCCGCCGACCGGGTCCACCTCCCGCCCGACCGGCGGGACCTGTCCATGGTCTTCCAGGACTACGCCCTCTGGCCCCACCTCTCGGTGCGCGACAACGTGGCCTTCGCCCTCCGGCGGCGCGGCCATCCCCGGCGCACCTGCCAGGAGATGGCGGTGGCCATGATCGGGCGGGTCGGGCTGGGACACCTGGCGGCGCGGTTCCCGGGCGAGCTGTCCGGGGGCGAGCAGCAGCGGGTGGCCCTGGCCCGGGCGCTGGTGGCCGACACCGGGCTGCTCCTCTGCGACGAGCCGCTGTCCAACCTCGACGCCGACCTGCGCGAGCGGATGCGGGTGGAGATCTCGTCGCTGGTGCGAGAAGTGGGAGCCACCACCATCTACATCACCCACGACCAGCTGGAGGCCTTCGCCCTGGCCGACCAGGTGGGCGTGCTGGAGCAGGGACGGCTGGTGCAGCTCGGCACCCCGGAGGAGATCTACCGCTCGCCGGCCACCGCGTTCGTGGCCCGCTTCACCGGCCTGGCCGGGGAGCTGCCGGTCCGCGTCCACCAGACAGCCGGCCCGTCGATCACGGTCGAGCCGACGGGCCTCCCCAGCCGCCGGCCCGTCGAGGCCCGGTCGGCGGTCGCGCCCGGCGGCGGGGCCGGTGGCGGTGGCAGCGGTGCCGCCAGTGGCAACGGCAACGGTGCCGGACACGCCGACGGGCGGGGCCTCCCGGGCGGCGGGGCCACCGGCGGGGATGCCGGCAGCCACGCCCTGCTGGCCATCCGGCCCACGGCGGTGACGTTGTGCGAGCCCCACGACGAGCGGGCCCACTTCGCCGGCATCGTGGCCGACGTCGCCTTCCGGGGGAGGAACTACGAACTGGCCGTCGACCTGGAAGGCGGCGGGCAGCTCCGCGGGGTGTCCTTCGACCGGCGGGTGCCGCGGGGGTCGGCGGTGGGGGTCGAGCTCGACCCGGCGGGGTGCCTGGTGTTCCCGGCCGAGGGAACGGGCATTGGTACAGTCGAGGACCCGGCGGCGGGCGACCCGACGAGCCCCGGCGGCGCCGGGATCGGGGTCGGGACGGCGAGCGGGGCACCGGCATGAGCGGGCCGCCGGGCGGCCGGAGGAGGCAGGGATAGGGATGGTGGACCTCGTAGCACGCAGCGCGCGCCCCGGCGCCGCCCGGTGGCCGGGAGGGGGGCGGTGAGCACCTCCTCCACCGTGGTGCTCCTCCTGGCCGTGTTCGGGGCCAGCACCGTCGAGATGGTCGAGGCGCTGACCATCGTGGTGGCCGCCGGCACCACGCGGGGCTGGCGCTCGGCGCTGGAGGGTGCCGCCAGCGCCCTGGTGGTCCTGGCCGTGCTGGTCGGTGCGGTCGGCGTGCCGCTCGTCCACTACGTCCCGATCGACGCCCTGCGGGTGGTGGTCGGCGCGCTGCTGCTGGTGCTGGGCCTGTCCTGGCTGCGCAAGGCCATCTTGCGGGCCAGCGGCCACAAGGCCAAGCACGACGAGGACGCCATCTTCGCCGAGACGGCGGCGGAGCTGCGACCGGAGGGCGGCACGCCGGCGGCCGCCCGGCGCCGGGACGGGGTGGGCTTCGCCGTGGCCTTCAAGGGCACGTTCCTGGAGGGCACGGAGGTGGTCCTCATCGTCATCAGCCTCGGGGCCAGCCAGCACCGTCTCGGCCTGGCCGCCGCCGCGGCGGCGGCGGCGGCGCTGATCGTCACCGCCGTCGGGGCGGTGGTGGCCCGCCAGCTCTCCGGGGTGCCGGAGAACACGATCAAGACGGTGGTGGGGATCATGCTCACCAGCTTCGGGCTCTTCTGGGTGGGCGAGGGCGCCGGGGTGCACTGGCCCGGCAGCGACCTGGCCATCCTGGCCCTGGTCGGGGTGTTCGCCGTGGTGACGGCGGCCGGCGCCGCCTGGATGCGCAGCCTGCTCCCCCGGGAGGGCACCACCGTCCAGATCCCGGCGGCCGAGCCGGGGTCGGCCCGAGGGGCAGGCGAGCCCGGCCCGGCCCGAGAGGCGGCCGGCCAGTGAGCGCCGTCGGCCGGGCCGTCCGGGCCTTCGGGCACTTCTGGTGGGACTTCCTCGTCGGCGACACCCCGGAGCTGTTCGTGGCCGTGGTGGTGATCGTGGGGGCCGCCTTCGGGTTGCGCCACGACCACGCGGCGGCCTACGTCGTCCTGCCCCTGCTGGCCATCGCCATGCTGGCGGCCAGCACCTTCCGGGGGCGCAAGCGGTCCAGCCGGTAGGCACCGCCACCACCACCGCCACCGCCACCGCCACCGCCACCGCCACCGCCACCGCCACCGCCACCGGCCCCGGTCCCGCCACCGGCCCCGGTCCCGCGCCGCTTCCGTCCCGGCTCGGGTAAGGTACCCTATAGGGGTATGGGGTACTCGAGCTCCGGGCGGCGGCCAGCCACCGGCCGGCGCCCCGGATGGAAGGGGGCGAACGGTGCGACCTGGGTACAGCGACCACAAGGCAGCGGTGCTGCGGCGGCTCCGGCGCGTCGAGGGCCAGGTACGGGGCCTCCAGCGCATGGTGGAGGAGGACCGGTACTGCATCGACGTGCTCGACCAGGTGGCCGCCGCCACCCGGGCCCTGCAGTCGGTGGCCGTCGAGTTGATGGACGACCACCTCGCCCACTGCGTGGCCGACGCCGTGCAGGCCGGCGGCGAGGGCGCGGCGGCCAAGCTGGGCGAGGCGTCGGCCGCCATCGCCCGGCTGGTCCGGTCGTGACCCTCGTGACCCTGCCGGCCGGCGTGACCCTGCTGGCCACCGGCTGGCTCGGCGGGGTGGGTCACGGCCTGCGCGAGGGGTTCGCCATGTTCTGGGTGACCCTGTGGCCGCTGGTGCTCGGGTTCTGCCTGTCCGGGGCGGTCCAGTCCTTCGCCAGCCGGCGCTCGGTGGCCCGGGCCCTCGGGGACCACCGGCCGGGCACCGTGGCCCGGGCCTCCGGCTACGGGATGGCCTCCTCGTCGTGCTCCTACGCGGCGGCGGCCATGGCCCGGGCGCTCGTCGCCAAGGGGGCGGACGTCGTCTCGGCCCTGGTGTTCATGTTCGCCTCGACGAACCTGGTGGTCGAGCTCGGCGCGGTGCTGCTGGTGCTGATGGGGTGGCAGTTCACGGTGGGCGAGGCCGTGGGGGGCACGGTGATGATCGTGCTGCTGGCCCTGCTGGGCGGGATCTGG
>JASHWO010000138.1 GCA_030044045.1 Acidimicrobiales bacterium | reverse complement strand
GCACCGCCAGGCCCGCCGGCACCGCCAGGCCCGGCGGCGGCGATGGCCCGCAGGTCGCCCGGCGTGCACTCCCGCTCGAGCACCTGGCGCACCGCTGCCCGCAGCTCGACCTGCTCCTCGGTGAAGGCGAACCGCACGCCTACCCCCGGGGCAGCCCGAGCAGCCGCTCGGCCACCACGTTGCGCTGGATCTCGTTGGTCCCGGCGTAGATGGGCCCGGCCAGGGCGAAGAGGTACCCGTCGAGCCACTCGCCGGGCGTCCAGCCACCAGCCCCAGCCCCGCTGCCGCCCGGCGCTTCCAGCAGCTCCGCCTCCGTCCCCAGCAGCGACAGCGCCGTGGCGTGGAGGGCCAGGTCGGTCTCGGACCAGAAGATCTTGTTGCAGCTCGCCTCGGCCCCCACCGGGCGCCCGTCGGCCACCCGGGAGGCCGTCCAGTACGTGCCCAGCCGGTACGCCTCGGCGTCGACCAGCACCCGAGCCACGTCGTCGGCCAGCCGCCCCCCCGGCCGGCCCCGGGCCGCGTACAGCGCCACCAGCCGGGCCGCCGCCTCGGTGTAGCGGGCCGGACTGCGCAGGCTCAGCCCCCGCTCGCTGCCCGCCGTCGACATGGCCACCGTCCAGCCCTGGCCCACGCCCCCCAGCACCTGGTCGTCGGGGACGAACACGTCCTCGAAGAACACCTCGGCGAACCCGGTCTCCCCGTCGAGCTGGGGGATGGGGCGCACCGTCACCCCGTCGGCCCGCATCGGCACCAGGAAGTAGGTGAGCCCCCGGTGCCGCTCGGCCTCGGGATCGGTGCGGAAGATGGCGAAGCACCAGTCGGCGAAGGCCCCCCGGGAGCACCACGCCTTCTGCCCGGTGAGCCGCCAGCCACCCCCGGCACCGTCCCGCACCGCCCGCGACCGGATCCCGGCCAGGTCGCTGCCGGCGTCCGGCTCCGACCACCCCTGGCACCAGATCTCCTGGCCCGAGGCCATGGGCGGCAGGTACCGGGCCTTCTGGGCGGCAGTGCCGTGCTCCAGCAGCGTCGGCCCCAGCAGGAAGATCCCGTTCTGGCTCACCCGCCGGGGGGCCCGGGCCCGGTAGTACTCCTCCTCGAAGAGCAGCCATTCGAAGATGCCCACGTCCCGCCCGCCGTACTCGGCCGGCCAGCTCACCACCGACCAGCGGTCGGCGGCCATGGTCCGCTCCCAGGCCCGGTGCTGCTCGAACCCCTCGGCGGTGTCCAGCGAGGCCAGCGCTCCCGGGGCCGGCACGTGGGCCGCCAGCCACTCCCGGGCCTCTGCCCGGAAGGCCTCCTGCGCCGGGGAGAACGTCAGGTCCATGCGGCCGGTCCCATGCCAGCCAGAAATCTGGCACACCGTCAGATCCGCGGCAACAATGGCCTCGTGCCCGACGCGCCCATGCCCGACGCGGAGGCCCCATGCCCGACGCGGTGATCGTGGACGCGGTGCGCACGCCGGTCGGCCGCCGGGGCGGGCGCCTCTCCGGCTGGCACCCGGTGGATCTGGCCGCCCAGCCCCTGCTGGCCCTGATGGAGCGGAACGACCTGGACCCGGCGGCGGTGGAGGACGTGGTCATGGGCTGCACCATGACCGTGGGCGAGCAGGCCATGAACATCGCCCGCAATGCCGCCCTGGCGGCCGGCTTCCCCGACTCGGTCCCCGGCACCACGGTGGACCGGCAGTGCGGCTCGGCCCAGCAGGCCGTGCACTTCGCCGCCCAGGCGGTGATGTCGGGGGCCATGGACGTGGTGATCGGGGCCGGGGTGGAGTCGATGAGCCGGGTGCCCATCGGGGCCACCACCGAGCCGGGGCCGGGCGAGGCCTACGGCCCCATGTACCGCCAGCGCTACGAGCTGGTCCACCAGGGGGAGTGCGCCGAGGAGATCGCCCGCCGCTGGAAGGTGAGCCGGGCCGACATGGACGTGCTCGGCCTGGCATCGCACCGCCGGGCCGCCACCGCCGCCGACCAGGGCCGGTTCGCCAACGAGATCATCCCGCTCGAGATCCGCTACGCCGACTGGGTCCAGCCCCGCCAGGGCCAGGTGCTGGCCGAAGGGATCCTCGACGCCGACGAGGGGGTGCGCCGCGACACCACCCTGGAGAAGCTGGCCGCCCTGCCGCCGGCCTTCCGGGAGGACGGCCTGGTCACGGCGGGCACGTCGTCGCAGATCTCCGACGGGGCGGCCGCCGTGCTGGTGATGAGCGAGCAGCGCGCCGCCGAGCTGGGGCTGCGGCCGCGGGCCCGGTTCCACGCCTTCGCCGTGGCCGCCAGCGACCCGCAGATCATGCTCACCGCTCCAATCCCGGCCACCCGGCGCATCCTGGAGAAGGCCAAGCTCACCCTGGACCAGATGGACGTGGTGGAGATCAACGAGGCGTTCGCCTCGGTGGTGCTGGCTTGGGAGCGGGAGCTCCACCCCGACATGCACCGGGTCAACCCGAACGGCGGGGCCATCGCCATCGGCCACCCCACCGGCTGCTCGGGGGCCCGGCTGCTGGCCACCCTCCTGAACGAGCTGGAGCGCACCGGCGGTCGCTACGGCCTGCAGGTCATGTGCGAGGGCGGCGGCCAGGCCAACGCCACCGTCGTCGAGCGGCTGGGTTGAGCGGGGCGTGGCCGGGGAGCCGGAGGCCGGGACCCAGCCGGCGGGCGCACCGGGTGCCCGGACGCGGGTGCCGGCCATCGAGGGCTGGTTCACGCTGGACGAGCCGGCCGGCGAGGGGCAGGGGCCCCTCGCATCGGAGGAGCCCGGGGTTGGGGCCCCGGGCGGGCCGGACGAGCCGGCCGGCGAGGGGCAGGGGCCCCTCGCATCGGAGGAGCCCGGGGTTGGGGCCCCGGGCGGGCCGGACGAGCACGCCCCGGCACTGATCGGCAGCCGCTGCACCGCCTGCGGCACCTACACCTTCCCGCCAGCCCCGGGCCAGCGCCGCTGCCCGAACCCGGCCTGCCAGGGTGCCGAGCAGGAGCCGGTCCTGCTCTCCCGGCGGGGCACGGTCTGGTCCTACACCGACGCCCGCTACCAACCGCCGCCGCCCTACGTGGCCGCCGAGCCGTACGAGCCGTTCACCCTGGCCGCGGTGGAGCTGGCCGAGGAGCGCATGGTGGTGCTGGGCCAGGTGGTGCCCGGGGTCACCGTGGACGACCTGGCGGTGGGGGACCAGGTGGAGCTGGTGCTGGGCACCCTCTACCGGGACGACGACCACGAGTACCTGGTCTGGCAGTGGCGACCCGTGCCCGGCGGCAGTCCGGTGGCACCCGGGGGCGCGGCGGCAGCCGGCGACGCCGGGGTGACCCCGCCGGCAGCGCCTGGACCCGGCGCGGGGGACGGGATCTGATGAGCCGACTGGCCCCGGGTGAGGGGCGGGTGGCGGTGCTCGGGGCGGGCATGCACCCCTGGGGCAAGTGGGGGCGGCACTTCGTCGAGTACGGCCTGGTCGCCGCCGCCGCCGCCTTGCGCGACGCCGGGCTCTCCTGGCCGGACGTGGAGTACGTGGCCGGAGCCGACACCATCCGGAACGGCTACCCGGGCTTCGTGGCCGGCGCCACCTTCGCCCAGGCGCTCGGCTGGACCGGGGCCCGGGTATCGTCCTGCTACGCCGCCTGCGCCTCCGGGGCGGCGGCCGTCGCCAACGCCCGGGCCCAGATCCTGGCCGGGTTGTGCGACGTGGCCCTGGTGGTGGGGGCCGACACCACCCCGAAGGGCTTCTTCGCCCCGGTCGGCGGGGAGCGCCGGGACGACCCGGACTGGCTGCGCTTCCACCTGCTGGGCGCCACCAACCCCACCTACTTCGCCCTCTACGCCCGCCGCCGTATGGACCGCTACGGGGCCACCGCCGAGGACTTCGCCGCCGTCAAGGTCAAGAACGCCCGCCACGGCCTGGCCAACCCCTACGCCCGTTACCGCCAGGAGGTGACCGCGGAGGAGGTGCTGGCCTCGCCCATGGTGGCCGACCCGCTGCGCCTGCTGGAGATCTGCGCCACCTCCGACGGCGGGGCGGCCCTGGTCCTCTCCAGCGTCGACTTTGCCCGGCGGCACGGCGCCGGCCGGGTGGGCGCCGGTAGGGCTGGTGGGACCGCCGACCCGCTGGTGACCATCTCGGCGGTGTCCACGGTGACGCCCCGCTACCCCAACGCCGTCATCGAGATGCCGAACTTCGCCACCGACTCGGCCGCCGCCGTGCCGGCCGGGGGGCGGGGGTTCCGCCCCTCGATCGCCCGGGCCGCCTACGAGGAGGCCGGGATCGGTCCCGAGGACGTGGACCTGGCCGAGGTCTACGACCTCTCCTCGGCCCTGGAGCTCGACTGGTACGAGGACATCGGCCTCTGTGCCGAGGGCGAGGCCGAGACGCTGCTGCGCCAGGGGGCCACGGCGCTGGGCGGGCGGGTGCCGGTCAACCCCAGCGGCGGCCTGTCCTGCTTCGGCGAGGCCATCCCGGCCCAGGCCATCGCCCAGGTGTGCGAGTGCGTCTGGCAGCTCCGGGGCCAGGCGACGGGGCGCCAGGTCGAGGGGGCCCGGGTGGCCGTCACCGCCAACCAGGGGTTGTTCGGCCACGGGTCGTCGGTCGTGGTCGTCCGTTGACCGGGTCGCCCGGCCTGACCTGGTCCGGCCGCCGCCGGGGACTACCGTTTCCGCATCCGGTGGAGCGGGTACAGCGGATGGAGGACAAGTCGGGGGCGCATCGTAAGGGGGTGCCCTCCGCGCGACGAGCCGGGCCCGGAGGGGGCTCGGGCAGCGGACACGGACGGGTGGTGAGGCGACATGGCGCTCGTTGACCTGATGGGCGACGGCGGGACGGACGGGAACCGGCCAGCGGCAGGGAGCGACGAGGACCGCACCCTGCAGGCGCTCGACGCCCTGGCGCAAGCGCTCGAGCAGATCGCCGAGGACCATCGGGAGCTCGGCCGGAAGATCGGGGAGCTGCGGCTGGCCCGGCAGAAGGGCCTGGCCTGGCAGGGGATCCTGGCCGAGGAGGAGGCGCCCGGCACCATGCAGGTGGTCAGCCGCATGCTGGCCTGCCTGTCGAAGGCCAGCGGCAGCCTCCGCAAGGAGCTGGTGGACGAGCTGCGCGAGGAGGGCGCCAGCATCCCGGCCATCGCCCGCCTGTTCGGGGTGACCCACCAGCGGGTGTCGAACCTGCTGCGGCGCAACGCCGACTGACAGTTACCCTCTACGGCCGGCGTGGGGCAGGGCCCCACGCATCGGAGGAGCCCGG
>JASHWO010000137.1 GCA_030044045.1 Acidimicrobiales bacterium | reverse complement strand
GGTGGAGGGGGCGGAGGGGGCGGAGGCGTGGTTGCCACTGCCGGCGGCATCGGGCCGAAGTGCACGCCCTCGGGAGCGTGACGCTGCACCTCGTTGCGGGCCCGCAGGTAGGAGGCCATGCGCTGGGCGATGCGCTCCAGCAGCTCGATGTCGGCGCCGCCGAAGGACTTGGTCCCCGGGTCGGCCACGCCCACCATGCCCCAGGGCGCCCCGCCGTCGTGGTCGCCGAGCGGCACCACGGCCACGGCCAGCGGGGCGGCCGTGCGCTCGCTCCAGCGGCCGCCCAGGCGCACGGAGCGGACCACCGGCTCACCCCGACCGATCCTTGGGTCCTGCCAGATCTGGGCCACCAGCTCGTCCAGGGCCTCCCGGCCCACCAACCCCTCGTCAGGTGTGGACGAGTAGCGGGCCGTGGCGAAGGTGTGGTCCTCCAGCGCCAGGGCCACGAACGAGACGGCGCACCCGCACCCGCTCCGGGCCATCCGCAGGAGGTTCGTGGTGCCCCCGCTCAGACTGTCTTGCATGGTCTGCAGCTCCGCAAAGATCGTGGTCATGTCTTCCTCGCTCGAGGCGGCCGCCCGTCCCGGCGGCAACTCCTCGGCGATCGTACGGACGGCCCGTCCCCCGGCCGTCTGCGCCGCGTCCCTCGTCGCGGCCTAGGAACCCGCCCCGCCGGCGGCGGCGTCCCGGCTGGCGCCCGCCGTGCCGGTGGCAGCGGCGGAGGTCCCACCGGAAACGGCTTTGACCAGGGCGGATTCGGCAGCCGGGAAGGCGCCGCCGGTGATGGCCGAGCTGCCGTCGTCCCACAGCACGCACATGCTGAGGTTCTCCCGCCCGGCCCAGGCCAGGAGCTGGTCCACGAAGGCCGGGGCGTCCCCGCCGCCCCCGTCGGCGGTAGGGGCCACCCCCCACATGGCCAGGGCCATCGGCTTGCCGTGGGCAACGGCGAAAGAGGCCATCCAGGCCGGGCCGTCGGTGGCGTTCAGTACCGACGTCCACTGCTCGCCGTCGGGCACACCGGCCGGCACCACGTCGAAGGCGTCGGTGGCCACCATGCCTACGGCGGCGTTGCCCGGGTACATGAGGGCCGGGCTCACCGGGGAGGTGCCCGAGTCCCCGGCGTCCCACTCGAACACGAAGTGGGCCCCGGGGACGGCGGCCATGGCCGCCTCGATCTGGTCCCAGTAGGCCACGTACACCGCTGCCTCGGCGGCCGACCCCACGTACCAGGCGGTCCCCTCGTCGTCCGGTTGCCAGCCCACCATCAACACCGAGCCACCCAGCCCGTCGGCCACCAGCCGCTGGGCCAGCAGGACGAACTCGCCGTCGTAGGCCCCGAGGGCCCCTTCCGCCATGGTGGCCCCGGCCACGGGCAGCATGGGCACCCCGATCACCATCTGCACCGGGCTGCTGCTCCAGTCCTGCTCGATCCACCCCGGGTCGGTGAGGGTTGTCCACGAGGTCTGGGGCAGGTAGTCCAGCGCGTAGCGGACCTTCCCGCCCAGCTCGAAGTCGAGAGCGTCGACGGCGGTGGCCGCCCCCGGCCCGGCGTAGACGCCGAGTGGCGGCACCGGCTGACCGGCCGACGCCGCCGGCAGGGAGGGCAGGCGGGTCCCCCCGCCGGCGGTCGAGGACCGCCCCGAACCCGCCGGCGCGGGCGGCGACGCCGAGCCCGAGCCGAAGACCGACAGGGCGGCCACTCCCCCCACCCCGGCGGAGAGCAGGGCCAGGACGGCCAGCAACGCCACGCGCTGCCGGGCCCAGGCCCACAGGCCGGGGGCCCCGACGGCCGTGGGGCGCGCCGAGAAGACGACGTCGTCCCCGGTGCCCAAGAGGCCGCCGGGGCCCGCGCCGCCCACCGGGATCACGACGTCGACCCCCACGATCGGTGGCGCGCTGCCGGCGCCGGCGGGGCCCGGCGCACCGTGACCGGTGGGGCCAGCAACGGCCCGCCGTCGCCGACGGCTCCGGGCACGGCCAGCGCCAGCAGGGCCCAGAGCACCTGCGGCATGCCGCCGTTGCTCAGGAACGGCCACATGCTGTCCATGACCAGCATCGACGCCACGGCGATGGCCAGGGCCCAGCCCAGGGCCACCACCAGCGGGTCGGCCGAGCGGGCGGCCCGGGTGGTGCCGCCGAACATGGCCCAGGCCAGCAGCCCGAACATGGCCAGCATGGGCAGGCCGCCCTCCATCAGGAAGGACACGTACTGGGACTCCGGGAACGGCCATTGCACACTGCTGGGTAGCACCACCCCGTAGCCGGTGAGGGGGCGGGCCAGGATGGCCGGGACGTACTGGTGGATCCAGACCGTCCAACGGAAGCTCACCGTCTGGGGCACCCACCAGATGCGGCCGGTGCCGGCGCTGGCCGCCAGCTCGGTCACCAACCGCTTCACCAGGAGGGGGCTGGCGGCCAGCGCCACCAGGGCAATCCCTCCCGTCACCCAGCGCACGAGACGGCGGCCGCGGGCGAAATGCCGGGCCAGGACCACCAGGCCCACCAGCAGGCAGAGGATGGCCGACTGCTCGTCGGTGAGAGCCAGGGCCATCACCGCCAGCGTCCCGGCGGCCACGAACCAGCGGCGGTGCCGGGTGTCCACCCCGGCGAAGGCGCAGGCCAGCAGCACCAGGACGACGGGCAGCAGGTACCCGGCCAACGCCGCCCAGTTGTCGAAGGGGCCGGTGGCCCGGATGGCCCCGCCGGAGGCGCCCACGCTCCCTGTGGCGATGCCGCCGGTGATCCTGGTGACGAAGCCGCGCACCCCGGGGGTGTGGATCTCCTGGAGCAGGGCCAGGAGCGAGGCGGCGGCACTGGAAAGGAGCAGCACCCCGAGGGCCGTCCGGCGCTCGGCCGACGTGCGCACCGCCGTCCGCACGCCCCGGTAGACCAGGAAGAACTGGAGCTGGCCGAGGACGGTTCCCCAGCCGGTGATGGACAGACCCTGCCCGAGCAGGCGGTCGGCCGCCACCCCGAAGGCCGCCCAGGCCAGGCCGTAGGCCAGCAGGGCCCAGTCCAGGACCTGCCAGGGCACGGCGTCGCGCCGGCGTACCGACGCCAGGATGGTCACCCCGACCAGGCCGATGACCGCCTCCGAGAGGCGGATCTTCGGGACCGGGAAACCGGAGGCCAGCCCGGAGGCGATGGGGACCAGGCCCACCAGGAGGTAGGCCCCGGCCATGGGCCGGAGCAGCACCACCATGACCAGGGC
>JASHWO010000136.1 GCA_030044045.1 Acidimicrobiales bacterium | reverse complement strand
CGCCCCTCCGCCTGTCGTGCCCACCGGCCGGTGGGTACCATCGGGGGAGGGACAACTGGATCACGTTCTCGTTTTCCCCACGACCACCCGAGGAGGGGCCATGGCCATCAAGGACTACGACCGGTTGTTCATCGGCGGCGCCTGGGTGGCGCCCGAGGGCACCGGCACGATCGAGGTCGTGTCGCCGGCCACCGAGGAGGTGGTGGCCCGGGTGCCCGACGCCACCGCGGCCGACGTGGACAAGGCGGCGGCCGCCGCCCGCCGGGCCTTCGACGAGGGTCCCTGGCCCCACCTGCCGGCGGCCGAGCGCGGGGCCGTCCTGACCAAGGTGGCCGAGGCGGTCACCGCCGAGATGGGCGAGATGGCCGAGGTCATCTCGACTGAGATGGGCTCCCCGGTCTCCTGGGCCCAGCTCGGCCAGGTGCTGGCGCCCACCATGATCTTCAACTACTACGCCGAGCTGGCCGGCACCTTCACCTTCGACGAGGTGCGCACCGGCGTGCTGAACCCCAAGGTGCTGGTGACCAAGGAGCCGGTGGGGGTGGTGGCGGCCATCGCCCCCTGGAACGTGCCCCTGTTCATCGCCGCCGCCAAGCTGGCGCCGTCGCTGGCCGCCGGCTGCACCGTCGTGTTCAAGCCGGCGCCGGAGACCCCGCTCGACGCCTTCCGGCTGGCCGAGATCTTCGCCGAGGCCGGGCTGCCCGAGGGGGTCCTCTCGGTGGTGCCGGCCGGCCGCGAGGTGGGCGAGCACCTGGTGACCCACCCCGGCGTGGACAAGGTGTCCTTCACCGGCTCGACCGCCGCCGGCAAGCGGATCGGCGGGCTCTGCGGCGAGCGCCTGAAGCGCTGCACCCTGGAGCTGGGTGGCAAGTCGGCGGCCATCATCCTGGACGACGCCGACCTCACGGCCACCCTGGCCAACCTGATGCCGAACGCCCTCATGAACAACGGCCAGGCCTGCGTCGCCCAGACCCGCATCCTGGCGCCTCGGGGCCGCTACGACGAGGTGGTGGAGGCGGTGGTGGCGCAGGTCGAGGGCATGACGGTCGGCGACCCGCTGGACCCGGCCACCGAGGTCGGGCCGCTGGTGGCCGCCCGCCAGCGCGACCGGGTGGAGGGCTACCTGCGCAGCGGCCAGGAAGAGGGAGCCAAGGTGGCCGTCGGCGGCGGTCGACCGGCCGGCCTGGACAAGGGCTGGTACGTGGAGCCGACGGTGTTCGTCGACGTCGACAACCGCATGGCCATCGCCCAGGAGGAGATCTTCGGCCCGGTGCTGGTGGTCATCCCCTACGAGGGCGACGACCAGGCGGTGGCCATCGCCAACGACTCCCACTACGGCCTTTGCGGGTCGGTGTGGACCGGCGACAACGAGCGGGGCCTGGGGGTGGCCCGGCGGGTCCGCACCGGGACCTACATGCTCAACGCCGGCGTGCCCATCGACCTCTCCACCCCCTTCGGCGGGTACAAGGAGTCGGGGGTGGGCCGGGAGTTCGGGCCCGAGGGGTTGGACATCTTCCTGGAGAAGAAGTCCATCGCCCTGCCCGGAGGGTTCACCCCGTCCGTCTGACCGCCGCCGGCGCCGTGGGGCCGGGGCACCGGGCGGCCCCCGGGCGGCCGGTGCCCGCTACCCGCCGGACCGGGGCGCCGTGGGGGCGACGTAGCCCGACAGCGGTGCCCCGTCGCCGTGGGTGTCGGCCTGGTACTGGTCGGTGCCCGTCTCGACCACGCTGAACCCGGTGCGGTCGCCGTCGCCGTTGACCACGTCGGGGCCCCGCTGCCCCGCTGTGTCCCCGGTGACGACGGCCACGTGGGCGGCCGTCACGGTGGTGGTGTCCAGCCCGTAGATAGCCACGTCCCCGGGCTGCGGGGTGTAGCCGCTGCCGACCGGGTGCCAGGTGCCGTGGGCGATCCCCCACTGGTAGAAGCTGACCGAGCCGGAGTTCAGGTCGCCGGTGGCGAAGCCGTACGTGACCTCGGCGCCGGCCTGCTGCCAGACCCACGCCGCGAAGTCGGCGCACCACTCCTCGCTGCGCAGGCCGGACCCGCAGTCCGTTGTCCCGGCCTGCCAGTAGGCGCTGAACTTGTTGCAGTACGAGTCGGGCGGGTCGGTGCGGTAGCCGAGCTGGCCCTCGGCGATGGCCACGATACGGGAGCGTAGGGGCGAGAGCGGGGTGCCGCCCACGAAGGTGGCGATGCCGACGGCCGCGGCGGCCAGCGCCACCAGCGAGACCACCACCAGCACTGCCGCCCGGCGGGAGCGCCGTCGGGGCCCGGGCCGGAGGGGCGGGGCCATGGTGCGTGGTGACATGGTGGGTTCTCTTGGTCCCGGTGGCGGTCGGTCCCGGCGGCTGTCCAGCGTACCGACCGCGCCGGCCCGGGAAGGGGCACCGGCCGGTGGGCCGAGGGCGGCCAGGCGCGGCGCCTGGCCCGGACAGGCCGGGGGCGGCACGGCCGCCGAGGTGGCGGGGGCAGACGGGGTCCCTACCCGGGCGGGTTGGTGGTGGACAGCGGTGTCTGCTGGTCGCTGCCGTCGGCCTGGGCGCACTGGGCTCGGAGGGCCGCCACCAGGTTCGCCTCCGAGTTCCGGCCGATCTCCTGGAGCGTGGTCATCAGCGGGTTCCACTGCGGGTCGGCCGAGTTGGCCTGGGCGGCGAGGGGCAGCGCCACTTCCAGTTGCTCCACCGCCTTGGTCTGCTCGGCGGCGGCCTGCCGCGGGCTGGCCGCATGCCGGGAGGCGGTGTAGAGGCGGATCGACTCGTTCACGTGCACGCACGCCTGGCGGGCCAGGGCCTGACCGGCGTTGCCGCAGGCGCTCACTGCCAGGGCCAGGGCGGCGGTGGACAGGATCGCTGCCAGCGCCGCGCCGCGCCGCCGCCCCCCGCCGCCGCCAGCAGCCCGACGGCCTCTCGTCATCTGAGAGGCCCAGTGAACAGGCGGTGCGGGCTTGCCGTCCACCGAACGGCGCATCGCGGCGTTGTCGTCGGTCGTCCATGGCTCCGACATGGCCTTCCTCCTCCGCCTCGTGCTACTTGCTCGGATGGTCGGCTCCCTGCTCCACCCTGCCTGTTCGCTGGACCTCTAACCGAGCCAGCTCTCGGCGGCGTCGAGGAGGAAGCGGCTCACGGCGAGGCACCGGTCGAAGACGTCGCAGAGGAGCTCCTCGCCGGCCAGCACGCGGGCCAGCGACACCGGGTTCCGGGCCACGATGTTCAGGCGCCGCTCGGAGCCGTCGGTGGCCGAGGCGAAGGAGTCGATGGCCGACACCTCCAGGGGGAGCTCGATGCCGCCCACCCCGGCCAGGTCGATGGCCAGGCGCAACAGGTCGGGGCCGTTCGGCAGCGGGGGGAGGGCCCAGGTGAAGGTGAGGGGGAAGTGGAAGTCGTCGGGCGGCTCCTCGTCCTCCGACAGGCCCATCACCACGTCCTCGAACGACAGTAGGACCCGGGGATCCACGTCGAGGGCCAGGTGCAGGTCAAGCGGCCCGCCGCACCCTTCCTCCGGGTGGAGGTCCACCTCCCACACCTGCCGGAGCGAGTAGGTCTCGACGAAGTGGCGTTCGTCGTGGACGTGGAACCCGTGGTCCACGGAGTGGTCCTTCAGGTCGGCTACGTACCCGGCGACGTCGATGGCGGCCACGATCGGCAGCCTAGCGGTGGCCTTCGAGACCGGGGCGTGGCGGTAGGGTCCTCCCGATGGACGACCGCTCGCTCCTCGGCGTGCTGTCCGAGGCGGCGGCGGCGGTCCCGCCCGCCCTGGCCCGGGTCGACGACTGGCGGCGGCCGGGCAACCGTCCCGGGCAGTACCTGATCGACCTGGTGGCCGACGAGGCGGCCGTGGCCGTCCTGCACGGCGCCGGGCTCGGGGTGCTCTCCGAGGAGTCGGGGATCAGCGGCGCCGGTGGGGACGGCGGCGGGGAGCGTGCCGGCAGCGGGCGTTCCGGGCAGGATCTGCTGGTGGTGCTGGACCCGGTCGACGGCTCCACCAACGCGTCGATCGGGGTGCCCTGGTACGCCACGAGCCTTTGCGTGCTCGACGGCGACGGTGCCCGGGTGGCGCTGGTGGTCAACCACGCCACCGGCACCCGCTACGAGGCGGTGCGGGGCGGGGGTGCCCGGCGCGACGGCCGCTCCCTCGTACCCAGTGGCTGCCGGGAGCTGGGACGGGCGATCGTGGGAGTGTCCGGCCTGCCCCGCGGCTGCCCCGGGTGGGCGCAGTTCCGGGCCTTCGGTTCGGCGGCGCTCGACCACTGCGCCGTCGCCGAGGGGGTGCTCGACGGGTACCTCCCGGCCGGGGGGTCGTGGCTCCACCCCTGGGACTACCTCGGCGGGATGCTGGTGTGCATGGAGGCCGGTGCCGCGGTGGGCGAGCTCGACGGCCGCACACTGCTCGCTCGCGACGGCTCCCGCCGCCGCCCGGTGGCCGCCGCCACGCCGGAGCTGCTGGCCGGCCTCTCGTCCGCCGGCTGCTGACCCTGCATCTGGCATTGCAGCCAGATACCGCACGCGCCGCCCCGGAGGGTGTACCCTCACGGCCGTGGCTTTGCGGGAGGAACAGCGGTTCGACGATCTGGCGCTCGACTACTCGGTAGGGGAGGTGCTGCAGGCGCTCTCCGTCCGGGAGGCTCGGGGGGACATGCCCCAGTGGGCGGTGTCCTACGCGCAGCTCCTCACCACAGCGTTGCTGCTGCCGCCCGACTTGCCGCCGCACGTGGTCGAGGCGACGGCCGCCGCCTGCCAGGCGCACGGGTACCCGCTGCCGATGGTGGTCGAGGCGTTGCGGGCCCTCATGGACGACACCACCGCCGCTCCCGAGTGTGGGATGCGGACCCTCCGGGGCTTCCTGGAGGAGTGGCGCAAGCAGCTGAAGACGCGGCGCCCGATGCCCACGTTCAGCATCCGCCCTCGCTGACGCCCCGTTCGCCGGCCACCGCCGGCCCCACGCCTGCCCTGCTGGTCGTCCGGGGAGCGTTCCTCCCGGCGTCCCCCCC
>JASHWO010000135.1 GCA_030044045.1 Acidimicrobiales bacterium | reverse complement strand
CCGCGCCGGCGGCGGTAACGGCCGGACGGCGGCCCCGGCCGCCGGCATCCGGCGACCACCGCCCCGCCCGCGCAAGGGCGGGGGCAAGAAGGGCAAGAGGCGCCGCTGACCTCCGGCCCGGTGCGGCAGGGTGCCACACCCGTTCGGGTAGCGTGAAGGGATGGTGACCCTGGCACGGGTACCGCCCGACGGCGACGCCCGGTTCGCCGCGCCCGCACCGCCACCGGCCACCGTCCCCGAGCCCGACCGGGCCTTCCGTGACCTCTTGGCCCCGGTGCTCCGCGACTTCTCCACCCACCGGCCGGGGGAGGACGGGTCGGTGATCCTGCGAGCCGCCTCGGCCGCCGCCCTGGCCCACGCCGAGCAGTACCGGCGGTCGGGGGAACCCTACGTGACCCACCCGGTGGCGGTGGCCGGGATCGTGGCCGAGCTGGGCCTGGACGCGCCCACCGTGGCCGCCGCCCTGCTCCACGACGCGGTGGAGGACACCGGCTACACCCTGGAGGCGATCGAGGCCGAGTTCGGCCCGGTGGTGGCGGCGGTGGTGGACGGGGTCACCAAGCTGGACCGCCTCCAGTTCGACTCGAAGGAGCAGCAACAGGCGGCCACCATCCGCAAGATGCTGGTGGCCATGGCCAGCGACTGGCGGGTCCTGCTGATCAAGCTGGCCGACCGCCTGCACAACATGCGCACCCTGGCCGTGCTGCCCGAGTGGAAGCAGCGCCGCATCGCCCAGGAGACGTTCGACGTCTACGCCCCGCTGGCCCACCGCCTCGGGGTGCAGCAGATCCGCTGGCAGCTCGAGGACCTGGCCTTCGCCACCCTCCATCCCAAGCGCTATGCCGAGATCGAGCAGATGGTGGCCGCCCGGGCCCCGCAGCGGGAGGAGTACCTGGCGCGGGTGCTGGTGTCGGTGCGAGAGCGCCTGGCCGGCACCGGCATCGAGGCCGAGGTGACCGGCCGGCCGAAGCACCTGTGGAGCATCTACGAGAAGATGGTGGTCCGGGGCAAGGAGTTCGACGATATCCACGACCTGGTGGCCATCCGGGTGGTGGTCTCGGCCGAGAAGGACTGCTGGGCCTCGCTGGGGGCCATCCACGCCATCTGGTCCCCGGTGCAGGGGCGGTTCAAGGACTACATCAACACCCCGAAGTTCAACCTCTACCAGTCGCTGCACACCACGGTGATCGGGCTGGACGGCAAGCCCATCGAGGTGCAGGTGCGCACCCACGAGATGCACCGCCGGGCCGAGTACGGCATCGCTGCCCACTGGGGGTACAAGGAGAAGGAGGACGTGTCCTCCGAGATGGCCTGGATGCAGCGGATCGCCGACGTGGAGCAGGAGACGGCCGATCCGGTGGAGTTCCTGGCCGCCCTCAAGCTCGACCTGGAGCAGGACGAGGTCTACGTGTTCACCCCGAAGGGCCGGGTGATCGCCCTGCCCGCCCGGTCCACCCCGGTCGACTTCGCCTACGCCATCCACACCGAGGTGGGCCACCGCTGCATCGGCGCCCGGGTCAACGGCCGGCTGGTGCCGCTGGACACGGTGCTCAGCTCGGCCGACACCGTCGAGATCTTCACCTCGAAGGCGGCCACCGCCGGGCCCTCCCGGGACTGGCTGCAGCTGGTGGCCTCGTCCCGGGCCCGCAGCAAGATCCGCCAGTGGTTCAGCCGGGAGCGCCGGGACGACGCCATCGAGGCCGGCCGGGAGGATCTGGCCAAGGCCCTGCGCCGCGAAGGCATGCCGCTGCAGAAGGTGATGGCCTCCAGCGCCCTGGCCCAGGTGGCCGAGTCCATGAACCTGGCCGACCTCGAGGCCCTCTTCGCGGCCATCGGCGAGAGCCAGGTGTCGGCCCAGTCGGTGGTGCAGCGGCTGGGCCGGGAGCTCCGGGGCGGCGAGCCCGAGCAGCTCCCCACCACCGCCGCCCGCGGCGTGCGGCGCCCCCGGGGCGGTCGGGGGGTGGTGGCCGGGGTGTACGTGGAGGGGCTCGACGACGTGATGGTGCACCTGGCCCGGTGCTGCACGCCGGTGCCCGGCGACCAGATCGTGGGCTTCGTGACCCAGGGCCGGGGGGTGTCCGTCCACCGGGCCGACTGCTCCAACGCCACCGCCCTGTCCCGGCGGTCGATGGAGCGGCTGATCGAGGTGGAGTGGGCTCGCGGGAGCGAGGGGGTGTTCCTGGCCACGCTGGAGGTACTGGCCTTCGACCGGTCGCGGCTGCTGGCCGACGTGAGCCGGGCGGTGTCCGAGCACCACCTGAACATCGTGGCCGCCCGCACCGCCACCGCCCCTGACCAGGTGAGCCGTATGGCCTTCGACGTGGAGCTGGCCGACCCCACCCACCTCCAGTCCCTCATCGCCTCGCTGAAGCACCTGGACGGCGTGTTCGACGCCTACCGCCAGCTCCCGGGCAAGAAGGCGTAGGCGCCGCCGTGGCCGACGAGCGGGGGGGGCGGCGCGCCCCCACGGGCACCCACGACGTGCTCTGGCCCGAGTCGTGGCGATGGGAGGCGCTGGTGGCCACCTTCGCCCGGGCCGTGGAGGCCGCCGGCTACGGCCTGGTGCAGAGCCCGCTCTTCGAGTACGCCGAGGTGTTCCGCCGGGGCATCGGCGAGGGCAGCGAGGTGGTGGGCAAGGAGATGTACGAGTTCGCCGACCGCGACGGCCAGCTGCTGGCCCTGCGGCCGGAGGGCACGGCCTCGGTGGTGCGGGCCTACGTCGAGCACCACCCGGTGCCGCCGTGGAAGGCGTGGTACGTCACGCCGGCCTTCCGCCACGAGCGGCCGCAAGCCGGGCGCTACCGCCAGCACCACCAGGTGGGGGTGGAGGCGCTGGGGCCGGCCGACCCCGACCTGGACGTGGAGGTGGTGACCCTGGCCGACGGGTTCTTCCGGGAGCTCGGGCTGGCCGACGTCACCCTGAAGCTCAACTCCATGGGCGACGGTACCTGCCGTCCGGCCTACCTGGATCTGCTGCGCGGCTACCTGCGGGGCGTGCGGCCATCGCTCTGCGACGAGCACCGCGACCGGCTGGAGGCCAACCCGCTGCGGGTCCTCGACTGCAAGCGCGAGCCCTGCCGGGTGGCCACCGGCGCTGCCCCCCACCTGGTCGACCACCTCTGCGACGACTGCGCCGCCCACTTCGCCCGGGTGCGGGAGGGGCTGGCGGCCCTGGGCGTGGCCTTCGCTCCCGACCACCGGCTGGTGCGGGGGTTCGACTACTACACCCGGACCACCTTCGAGTTCGCCTCGGGGGCCATCGAGGCGGCCCAGAACGGCATCGGCGGCGGCGGGCGCTACGACGGCCTGGTCGAGATGCTGGGCGGGGCGCCCACGCCGGGCATCGGGTTCGGCATCGGCATCGAGCGGGTGCTGCTGGCCTGCGACGCCGAGGGCGTGCTCCCGGTGGCCCCGCCGGCGCTCGACGCCTTCGTGGTGGACGTGGCCGGCGGGGAGGCGGCCCGGGACCTCACGGCGGCGTTGCGGCGGGCCGGCCTGCGGGCCGACCGGGCCTTCGACGGCCGGTCGATGAAGGCCCAGATGAAGCTGGCCGACCGCTCCGGTGCCCGGCTGGCCCTCATCGTGGGCCCGGGGGAGCGGGCGGGCGGTACGGTGACGGTCCGCCCGCTCAGGGGCGGCGGCGAGCAGCGGTCGGTGCTGTCGGCCGAGGTGGTGGACGTGGTGCGAGGAGAGGCTGTTCAACGAGAGGATGGCCGATGACGGCGACACAACCGGCCGGCGCGGCGGCCTCCACCGGTGGAGCAGGCGGCACTGCCGCCACCTCCCTGCGGACCGGGCTGTGCGGCCGGGTCGGCTTGGACGACGTGGGGCGGGAGGTCCGGCTGTGCGGCTGGGTGGCCCGGCGGCGGGAGCACGGCGAGCACCTGGCCTTCCTCGACCTGCGCGACCACACCGGGATCGTCCAGTGCGTGGTGGACGGCTCCGTCGACGTGCGCAGCGAGTACGTGGTGGCGGTGGCCGGCACCGTGCGCCGCCGCCCGGAGGGCATGGACAACCCGAACCTGGCCACCGGCCAGGTGGAGGTGGGCGACTGCACGGTGGAGGTGCTGGCCGCGGCCGAGCCGCCGCCGTTCCCGGTGGAGGACCGGGCCGAGGTGGACGAGGCGGTCCGGCTGCGCCACCGCTACGTGGACCTGCGCCGCCCCCGCCTCCAAGCCAACCTGCGCCTGCGGGCCACGGTCACCGGCGCCATCCGCCGGGCCTTCGACGCCCAGGGCTTCTGCGAGGTGGAGACCCCGCTGCTCTGGGCGCCCACCCCCGAGGGGGCCCGGGAGTTCGCCGTGCCCAGCCGGCTGCACCGAGGCGCCTTCTACGTGCTGCCCCAGAGCCCACAGCTGGCCAAGCAGCTCCTGATGGTCGGGGGCCTGGACCGCTACTACCAGATCGCCCGCTGCCTGCGCGACGAGGACCTGCGGGCCGACCGCCAGTTCGAGTTCACCCAGCTCGACATGGAGGCGTCGTTCGTGACCCAGGACGACGTGCTCGGGTTCGTCTCCGAGGCGGTGCTGGCGGCGGCCGAGGCGGCTACCGGCGAGCGCCCGCCGGCCATCGAGCGCATGACGTGGGCCGAGGCACTCGACCGCTATGGCACCGACAAGCCGGACCTGCGGTTCGGCATGGCGCTGGTGGAGCTCACGCCGGTGTTCGCCGGCACGGCGGCCCGGGTGTTCGCCGCCCCGGCGGTCAAGGGGTTGCGTCTCGAGGGTGGGGCCACCCTGGCCCGCTCCCGGCTCGACGCCCTGACCGAGCAGGCCCGGGCCCTCGGGGCCAAGGGGCTGGCCTGGTTCCGGGTGGGGGAGCCCGACGGCGTCACCGGCGCGCCCACGCTCGACTCGCCGCTCGACCGCCACCTCTCCGAGGCCGAGCGGGCCGGGCTGGTGGCGGCCACCGGCGGCCGGCCCGGCGACCTGCTGCTGGTGGTGGCCGACGAGCACCGCCTGGCCTGCACCGTGCTGGGCCAGCTCCGGCTGGTCCTGGGCGGGCAGCCAGTGGGCGAGGGGCCACACCGCTACGTGTGGGTGGTGGAGTTCCCCATGTTCGACGGGGTGGACGCCGAGGGCCACCCGGTCCCGGCCCACCACCCCTTCACCATGCCCCATCCCGACGACCTGGACCTGCTGGCCACGGACCCTGCCGCGGTGCGCTCCCAGGCCTACGACCTGGTGCTGAACGGCTGGGAGCTGGGGTCGGGCAGCGTCCGTATCCACCGGGCCGACATCCAGGCCCGGGTGTTCGGCGCCCTGGGCATCTCGCCGGAGGCGGCGGCCTCCCGCTTCGGGTTCCTGACCGGGGCCTTCCGCTACGGCGCCCCGCCCCACGCCGGGTTCGCCTTCGGGGTCGATCGTCTGGTGGCCATCTTCGCCGGTGAGGAGAACATCCGGGAGGTGATCGCCTTCCCGAAGACCCAGTCCGGGGCCGACCCCCTCACCGGCGCCCCGAAGCCGCTGGCCCCGGCGGCCCTGGCCGAGCTGGGCATCCGGGCCGTGCTCCCTGGCCCGCCGGGGGACCCACTGTCGCCTTCCTCGATGGCCGGCTCCTCCGGAGGCGGGGACCCCGCCACGCCGCCCGATGGCACCCCGGCCGTGTCGCCTGGCCCGCCGGGGGCGGCCACGGGGGGCGGGTGACCGGGGAGCGATGACGTCCGGGGGCGACCTCTTCGCCGCCGCTGCCGAGCATCGGCTGCGCTCGCAGGCCCCGCTGGCCGCCCGCCTCCGCCCCCGCACTCTCGACGAGGTGGTGGGCCAGCGCCACCTGGTGGCCCCCGGCGCCCCGTTGCGGGTGCTGGTCGAGGCCGACCGCCTGGGCTCGGTGATCCTGTGGGGACCGCCGGGGACGGGCAAGACCACGCTGGCCCGGCTGCTGGCCTCGACTACGGCCAAGGCGTTCGTGCCGCTCTCGGCCGTGACCTCGGGGGTGAAGGAGGTGCGGGAGGCCCTGGCGGACGCCCGGCGCCGGTTGGGCGAGCGCGGGCAGGGGACCATCCTCTTCGTGGACGAGGTCCACCGGTTCAACAAGGCCCAACAGGACGTGCTGCTCCCGGCGGTGGAGGACGGCCTGGTGGTGCTGGTGGGGGCCACCACCGAGAACCCGTTCTTCGAGGTGAACCCCCCGCTCATGAGCCGGGCCACCCTGTGGCGGTTGGAGCCGCTGGGCGACGACGACCTGCGTACCCTCCTGGCCCGGGGGCTGGACGCCGAGGGGGCGAGCGCCGACGAAGAGGCGCTGGCCGCGCTGGTGGCCACGGCCGACGGCGACGCCCGGGCCGCCCTCACCACCCTCGAGCTCTCAGTGGCCCTGTCGAAGGCCCGCCCGGGGCCCCAACCCCAGGCTCCTCCGGAGGCGGGGGCCCCAACCCCGCCCCGGCTGACGCCTGAGGCCCGCCCGGGGCCCCAACCCCAGGCTCCTCCGGAGGCGGGGGCCCCAACCCCGCCCCGGCCGTCGTCGCCGGCTGGGGACGGGCCGGTGGTCACGGTCAACGACGTAGCGAGGGCTCGGGACGGCCGCCTCTACCACCAGGGCGCCGACGAGCACTACGACCAGGCCAGCGCCCTCATCAAGAGCGTCCGGGGCTCCGACCCGGACGCCGGCCTGTACTGGCTGGCCCGCATGTTGGATGCCGGGGAGGACCCCCGCTTCATCGCCCGTCGCCTGGTCATCCTGGCCAGCGAGGACGTGGGCATGGCCGATCCCCAGGCGCTGGTGGTGGCCGACGCCGCCGCCCGGGCTCTGGAGCTGGTGGGGCTGCCTGAGGCGGCGCTGAACCTGGCCCAGGCCGTGGTGCACCTGGCGTGCGCCCCCAAGTCGAACCGGGTCACCGTGGCCCTCTCCCGGGCCCGGGAGGATGTGCGGTCCGGCGGGCGGGAGGTGGTGCCGCCGCACCTGCGCGACGCCCACTACCGGGGCGCGGCGGTCATCGGGCACGGCGCCGGGTACCGCTACCCCCACGACGACCCGTCCGGGTGGGTGGACCAGCAGTACCGTCCCGACGAGGCGGAGGGCCACGTCTACTATGAGCCGTCCGACCACGGCGCCGAGCGGGGTGTCGGCCAGCGGCTGCACCGCCGGGGGGAGGGATCATGAGGAGTCTGCGGCTGTCGTCTGCCCGCCTGGGCACCTCAACCCAGGCTCCTCGGGCGGCGGGACCTCCGCCACGCCGCCCGATGGCGCCCCGGCCGAGCCCACCTGCCCGCTGGCGCAGCCCCGGGACGTGGCGGCTGGGGCTGGTTGTCGTTGCCGGGACGACGACCGTGGCCGGCCTGCTGGCCATCCCCCCGGTGGCCGGCGCCGGGACCCCGGCCACCTCGGTCCCGGGCCGTACCCCGTTGCCCGGCGCCCGCCCCGGCCTGCCGCCCGGCGCGCAGGTGGGCTCGGCCCTCCCGTCCAGCCAGGTGGTGCACGTGGACGTGGCCCTGTCCGTGCCCGACTCGGGGGCCTTGGCTGGCTTCGTGGCCTCGGTGTCGACACCGTCGTCCCCCTCGTACCGGCACTACCTGGCGCCGGGCCAGTTCGCCGCCCGTTTCGGCCCGTCGGCCGCGGCCGCCACCGCCGTGCGGTCCTGGCTGGCCTCCGAAGGGCTCTCGCCGGGGGCCACCACCGCCGACGGCCTACTGGTGCCGGCCAGCGGCCCGGCGCCAGCGGTGGCTGCCGCCTTCGGCACCTCGCTGTCCGAGGTGCGCCTGGCCGGCGGCGCCCGGGCCTACGCCGACACCGCCACCCCCTCGGTACCGGCCGGCCTGGCCGGTGACGTGGCCGGGGTGGTCGGCCTGTCGAGCGTGGACCGTTGGCACTCCCAATTGGTGAAAGACGGTGCGGAGCCGGGCGGGACGGGGGCCGCCGCGAGGACGGGGGTTGGGGCCGACTCGGCCGGTGCCCCCCAGGCCTGCTCGTCCGTGACCCGCCTGGCCTACGGCGGGGGACCGGTCACCTTCACCCAGGCGGCCTCGACCTACGGCATGAGCGGCCTCTACGGCCAGGGCCGGACCGGTGCCGGGACCACCATCGCCCTCTACGAGCTGGAGCCCTTCCGGGCCAGCGACGTGCAGGCCTTCGAGCAGTGCTACGGGATCGACGACCCGGTGCGCACGGTGACGGTCGACGGCGGGGCGGGTAGCGGGCCGGGGAGCGGGGAGGCGGCACTCGACATCGAGGACGCGGCGGCCATGGCCCCCGGGGCCGATCTGGTGGTGTACGAGGGGCCCAACGACACAACAACCGGCCCCATCGACACCTTCGACCGGATCGCCACCGACGACACCGCCCAGGTGGTGAGCACGAGCTGGGGGCAGTGCGAGCCGCAGAACACCCCGACACGGGGCGGCAACGCCCCGGTGGAGGACGAGATCTTCCAGGAGATGGCCGCCCAGGGGCAGACCGTGGTGGCGGCCTCGGGCGACTCGGGTTCCGAGGACTGCTGGAGCGTCACACCCTCGGACCGCGACGCCGACACCTCGCTGGCGGTGGACGACCCCTCCAGCCAGCCGGACGTGACGGGGGTGGGGGGGACGGCGCTGCCGTCGTCCACACCGTCCAGCCAGACGGTATGGAACGACTGCCTCGACGTGGCAACCACCTGCGCCGACCGGCTCTACGCCGGGGCCTCGGGCGGCGGCATCTCGTCGGTCTGGACCATGCCCACATGGCAGCGGCAGGCCGGCCGGGGCACGGTCGACGCGTACTCGTCGGGCACGCCGTGCAGCGCGCCGGCCGGCATCGACTGCCGGGAGGTGCCCGACGTGGCGGCCGACGCCGATCCCTCCACCGGGTACCCGATCTACTGGGACGGGCAGTGGTCGGTGGTGGGGGGCACCAGCGCTGCTGCGCCATTGTGGGCAGCGCTGCTGGCCCTGACCGACCAGGGCTGCGCGGCACCGGTGGGCTTCGCCGACCCCGCCCTCTACCGCCTGGGCGCCGAGGGATCCCCGGCCTTCGACGACGTGACGTCGGGGAACAACGACCTGACCGACACCAACGGCGGGGCCTACCCGGCCACCGCCGGGTACGACATGGCCACCGGTTGGGGCACGCCGGACGGGGCGGACCTCCTGGCCGCCCTGCAGCCGGCCGGCGGCTGCCCTGCCGTCACCGGGATCAGCGCCAGCGGCGGCCCGGCCGCCGGCGGGGCCACGCTCACCGTCACCGGCGCGGACCTGGGCGGGGCCACGGCGGTGGACGTCGGCGGCAACCCGGCCCGGGTGCTGTCCGACACCGCCGGCGCGGTGACCGTGGTGGTGCCGTCCGGGCGCTCCGGTGAGGCGGCCGTCACCGTCACCACGCCCAACGGCACCTCGGCGGCGGTGCCCCAGGCCCAGTACCGCTACGGGCACGCCGGCGACGGCTACTGGGAGGTGGGCGCCGACGGCGGGGTGTTCGCCTTCGGGTCGGCCCAGTTCTACGGCTCCATGGGCGGCCAACCGCTCGACGCCCCGGTGGTGGGCGTGGCCGCCACCCCGGACGACGGCGGTTACTGGGAGGCGGCCTCGGACGGCGGCATCTTCGCCTTTGGCGACGCCCCGTTCGACGGCCCCATGGGCGGCCAACCGCTCGACGCCCCGATCGTGGGCATGGCGGCCACGGTCACAGGCGACGGCTACTGGGAGGTGGCCGCCGACGGCGGGGTGTTCGCCTTCGGGTCGGCCCAGTTCTACGGCTCGATGGGGGGCCGCCCGCTGAACCGGCCGGTGGTGGTCATGGCCGCGGCTCCCACGGGGCAGGGGTACTGGGAGGTGGCCGCCGACGGCGGAGTGTTCGCCTTCGGCGACGCCCGCTTCTACGGCTCCACCGGGTCCCTCCACTTGGTGGCCCCGGTGGTGGGTGCCGCCATCGCCTGATCGGGCCCGGCCCGGCCCCTTACTGGACCAGGTGATCGGGGACGACGGTGACCGGGAACGGGAAGTCGGCCCGGTACGGCTCGTCGCCGCGGACCGTCACCTCCTCGGCGTAGGCGCCGTCCACCAGGCGGAGCGCGGTGAGGCTGGGTACCCGCCCGCCCGCCGTCGGTGGGCCGGCACCGGCTCCGCCCCCGCCGCCGGACCGGCCGGCCCCGGATCCGCCGGCCGGCCCGCCCGGGTCGACCAGCCAGTAGCCCCCCGCTCCGTACCGCTCGTACTGCTGGCGCTTCAGGGTCCGGTCGGTGGCCGCCGTCGACGGCGAGCGGATCTCGACCACCAGCAGCGGCGTGCCGGTGAAGGCGCCGGTGGGATTGAACTGGTCCCGGCGGATGACCATCAGGTCGGGGACGAAGACGGTAGTGGCCGACAGCTTCCAGTCGGACGGCGACAGGAGCACCTCGAGGTCGTCGGGGCAGGATGGAGCGAGCAACAGGTGGAGCCGTCCCACCGCCCGCTGGTGCAGCCCGACGGGCGCCGGCGTCACGAGGAGCTGCCCGTCGACCAGCTCCCGGCGCAAGCTGTCGCCGGGCATCTGCTGGAGATCGTCCCAGGTGAACGACCTGGTGCTGCCCGGTCCCGTCGCCTGGGCCTCTGTGCCCGCCTGCCCGGCGGTGGCCACGGCCATGGGGTCAAGGGTACGCGGGAGTGGCACACGGACACAACGGTCGGCCGCCGGACCCCGGCCGGACGTTTCCGCGGAAACGTCTCGACGACCGGCGGGGCCCGACGACCGGCGTGACGGGTGACGGCCTCCCGGCCGGCGGGCCGACCCGGCGGGCGGGCCGGCAGTAGTGTCCGGGGATGCCCGCCGCTGACGTGATCGTGCTGGTGGCGGCCGTGGTGGCCTGCCTGGCCGCGCTGGTGACCGGTGCTGCCGCGGTGGTGCTGGTGGGCCAGGTGCGGCGGCTGGAGCGGGCCGTCGAGGCGGTGCGGTCGG
>JASHWO010000134.1 GCA_030044045.1 Acidimicrobiales bacterium | reverse complement strand
GCCGTCCACGAACACCCGGTCGATCTTCAGCACGTTCACCGGGAGGTTCTTCAGCTGGATCATCGAGCTGTACCCGGAGCCGAAGTCGTCGATGGCCAGCTGGACGCCGAGCGAGCACAGCTCCCGGAGCGTCCGCACCGTCTGTTCCACGTTGATGATGGCCGTGTTCTCGGTGATCTCCAGGCAGAGCGCCCCGGGCGGCAGGTGCGACTCGCGCAGGCACTGCTGCACCCGGCCGACGAGCCCGGGCACCGCCAGCTCGGTGGGCGACATGTTGACCCGCAACGCGACGTCCAGACCCGGGCGCTCGGCCCGCCATCGGGCCATCTGGGCGCACGACGTCTGGAGCACCCACCGACCGAGTTCGGGCATGAGGTGGGTCTCCTCCGCCACCGGGATGAACTCGCCGGCACTGAGCAGCCCCCGGGTGGGATGGTGCCAGCGCACCAGGGCCTCCACCGCCACGATGCGCTGGTCCACGATGTCGAACTCGGGCTGGTAGTAGATGAGCAGCTGCTCGTGCTCGGCCAGGCCCTGCTGGTCGATGAAGGCCTGTCGCAGCATGAGCTCGGTGTCGGACCGGGCCGCCACCTGGTCCTGGAGCACCCGGTCGAACACCACGAGCTGGTTCCGCCCCCCCCGCTTGGCGGCGTACAGGGCGATGTCGGCCCGGCTCAGCAGCTCCTCGGCCGTGTGGCCGGGCTCGTCGGAGACGGCGATCCCGATGCTGCCGGAGTGGACGATCTCCATGCCGTCGATCACCGTCGGCCGCGAGATCACCTCGAGCAGCTCCCGGGCCACGTCCACCACCGTGGTCCCGTCGTCGGCCGGCCCCAGCAGGATGACGAACTCGTCCCCCCCGAGCCGGGCGGCGAAGTCGGTCGGGCGGATCGAGTCACGGATGCGGTCGGCGATGGTGGCCAGCACCTTGTCGCCCACCCCGTGGCCCAGGTAGTCGTTCATGACCTTGAACCGGTCGAGGTCCAGGAAGATCAGCTCCAGCGGCGACGTTGGCGACGGCCGGCGGCGGTCGGCCTCGGCCAGGAGGGCCCGCCGGTTCGGCAGCCCGGTGAGCTCGTCGGTGAGCGCTCGCAACCGCCAGTTCTCAGCCATCTCCAGGCGGTGGGTGAGGTGCACCAGGAGCGACGCCACCATGCGCAGCGCGCTGAGCTCGTGCTCGACCCAGTCGAGGCGGGCGAACCGGACGAAGGCCAGGCACCCCTCGGTCACGTCGCCGTAGACCAGCGGCACCCCGGCCACCGAGAAGGTCTCCACCCCCCGCGCCTCCTCCACCCGCTTGGCGTAGTCGGGGTCCTCCTCGTCGGGGAACCGCACCACCATCGGGGTTTTCAGGTCGCGGGAGGCGGCGAAGATCGGGTCGCTGTCGAAGGGCACCACGGCCAGGGGGTCCGGGTCGGGGGCCTCGCGGTGCGGGTACTCCGACAACAGCACGCTCATGCCGTTGACGTGGTCGTTCCGGCGGAGGAAGGCGAAGTCGGCCTCGAGGTATCGGGCCAGCGTCTCGACCGTCCAGTCGAGCGAGGCCTGCATGGTCTCCCTGGTGGTGGACATGAGCCGCTCGGCGATCTGCGACACCAGCTCCTCGATCTGCCGCTGGTGCTCCAGGGCCCGGGTCATGTCGGCGATGTCAGTGGCGCTGGCGCAGAGCCGGGCCACGGACCGGGCGGCCTCGACTGCCTCCGGCCCGAACGGCTCGGGCCGGTCGGGACCCGCCTCCCGGGCCACGCCGAGGGCGCCGACCGGCCGACTTCCGTCCGCCGATCCCGACCCCGACTCCTGCATCTCGGCCGGCTCCAGCCAGGCTGCCCATCGAGCGTCCGGGCCGACCCGGGCCGGTCCCCACGGCCCGCCCTCGGCCAGCCGCGCTCGTAGGAGCTCGGCCACCTCCCGCGCCACCTCGCCGTCCCGAGGCGCCGTCCAGCTCCCACGACCGTCGCCGGCCACGAAGGCCACCGACGCCTCCCCCCTGACAGCGTTGCCGAGGGTGGCCAGCAGCTCGCCGAAGTGCTCTTCGATGGCTGAGGGCTCGTAGGGCATGGTCTCCGTTCGCCGCCTGCGCCGACGCGACGGTCGGTTCGCAATACGGATCGTAGCCCCCGCCCCCCGCCGGGCCGGGGAGCCGGCCGACCCGGCCCGGCGTCAGCTGGTGGACCCGGCCGGCTCCCGCACCGCCAGCACCTGGTCGAGAGGAAGGCGCTGGCTGCGTACCAGTGGCGGCGGTGCGTGGTCGAGGCGAAGGACGAGCGCCACGGCCTCGGTGGGCGCCAGGTCCACGAGCTCGCGGAAGCGCGCCGACTGCGCCTGCAGCTCGGCCGCCCAGCGCTCGCCGCCCAACATGGCGAAGTCGGCGTCGTCGACGGCGAAGACGTGGACCGGCGAGACCGGCTGCACGCTGAGTCCTGCCGCCTGCGCCGTCACCCACACCCGCTCGACCGCGGCCCCGCCCCGTACGTAGCAGGCCGGGCTGGCCTCGGGCACCGTCACCACGGCCACTGCCGAGCTGGCGTGCACCGCTCGCCGGGCGTTGTCGCCGAGCGCCTGGCCGGCGTCCCACTGTTCGAGGAGCCGCATCACGTCGGGCCGGCGCGCTACCTCCAGGGCCGCCGCCTCCGCCGCCTCCAGCTCCAGCGTGCGCACGTCGATCCCGGTGGCCAGGTCGTCCCCCGGCCACCGCAGCTCCCCGATCATCTCCTGGTGGAGCCGCTCGGTCAGGAAGCGCACCCGCTCCGACCGGCCCAGCTCCTCGGCCAGGGCGGCCAGGTCGTCGTCGCCGGTGACCAGGTGGAGCCGGGCACCCTCGGCCTCGGCAGCGGCAGCCAGCCGGGCGGCCAGGTCGAGGTCGAGCGGCTGGCGCGTCCCGCGCCGTCGGTTCGTCCGCCGGTCCAGCACGCCGGGGTAGAGGGCGGCCAGCTCGGCGTCGCTCCCGTCACCCAGCGTGACGGTGGCCACCACGTCGGACCGTGGGCCCTCCGAGAACAGCGACACCGGACCGAGCCGGCTCCGGGCCGCTGCCGCCGTCCGGGCGTTGAACAGGGCGGCACCGATGGCCACGTAGCTGCCCCGCCACTGCACGTCCATGGTCGAGGTCCGGCGCCGGTCGAGCTCGATCGACAGGTGGCCGGCGCCGGCCACGAACCGCCAGGGCTGGGCGTTGCCGCCGGACGGGGCGAGCGACGCCGCGTGGGCCATGACCGTTACCGGCTCGTCGGCGTCCGGCGGTACCGGGTCGGGCGGGGGTGGCGGCCACTCCCGGCGCCGGGGGTCCGGTGGGGACGAGAGGGTGTCGAGCATGGCGTCGACGTCGATCCGTACCCGTCCCGAGGGCAGCGGCTCTCCGAGCCCCAGGCGCCGCACGGCGGCGGCGGCCGTGGCGCCGCCCAGGACCACATCGCCGGCGAGCTGCGGCCAGGTGGACAGGGTCCGGCCGATCTCGGCCAGCGACGCCGCGCCGCGGGCCGAGGTCTGGCCGGCGTCGACGATGTCGAGCACGTACGGGAGCTTCTCGGCCACGGGGAGCGCGGCCAGGCTGGCGGCGGTGACGCCGGGGACCAAGCCGTGGAGGATCGGTCGGTCCGGCTCGCGGTCGAAGCGCTCCACGTCGAGCAGGCCGCGGTCGCTCGTCTCCATGAGCACCGGGATCCGGTGCCGGCGGGCCACCTCGCGCACCAGCAGCTTCATGTCGATGGCGTCACACTCCTCCACCAGGACGTCGACCCCGGCGACGAAGGCCTCCACGCTGCCCCCGTCGAGCCCACCCGGGTAGACGTGGACCGGGAGGTACGGGTCGACCTCGGCCACCCGGCGGGCGCACAGCACCGCCTTGTTGATCCCGATCTCGAACACGGCGGCCGGCAGCCGGTTCATGTTGGTCAGCTCGACGTGGTCGAAGTCGGCCAGCCGCAGCTCCCCGCAGAGGCCCCCCAGCGCCAGCGTGGTGGCGACGGCGTGGCCGGCGCTGAGCCCCACCACGCCCACCCGTCGGGCCCGCAGCCGGTCCTGCTCGGCGCCGGTGATCCGGTTCCGGTTCCGGTCCAGGCGGACCACCGGGAAGGCGCGTGGCCCGAGCATGTGCACGACCACCCGGCGCCATGGGTAGTAGACGTGCCGGGTCGGCTCGTCGAGCAGCTCGGGGCCGGGGGCGGGGAGGATCTGCCGCAGCTCCCGGCGTTGGCGGGCGGCCACCTCCACCACGTCGACCGCGGGGTCGGCCCGCAGGTTGGCCAGGATCTGCCGGTCCGACCGGCGGCGGGCGTCGAGCACCACCGGGCGCCACCCCACCTCGGTCCCTGCTGGCGGGCCCGCCCGGAGCTGCTCGCTCTCGGCCCGGATGAGGGTGGCCTGGTCGGGGCGGACGCGCGGGCCGAAGTCCGAGCGGTACCAGGCCATGAGGATCGTGCGGTACTCCTCGCTGGGGAAGGCGGAGCCCTCGGTGCCCACCCGCCGGGCGCCGGTCAGGGTGGCCAGGGGCTGGAGCCCTTCGCGCACGGCGGCCAGCGCCACCTCGGCCCCCAGCCACTGGAGGGCGTGGATGATGCAGCGGACGATGGCGTCGGCCACCACGTGGGTCCCGTTCCCGCTGGCCGACCGCCAGGCGCCCTTGATCTCGATCACTCCGTGCGGGACGGCCTCGCGCACGAACTCGATCAGCCGGGGCGCCTCGGGCGAGGTGGCCATCTCCGACAGGGCCCGCGAGGCGGCGACGTCGTCGAGCGGCCCGTGGCACCGGAACCCGGCGGCGATCCGGCCGTCGCCGCCGAGGCCCACGAAGAACACCGACACCCCGTCGGCCCGGTGCAGGGCCTCGCGGTCGATGAGCTCGGCCAGCCCGTAGCGCTCGTACTCGCGGACTGCGCCGTCGAGGTACTCCTGCCAGCGGTCGGGGCGGGTGGCCGGGTGGTGGGCCTCCCAGCGGAGGCCGGAGGTCGGGTCGACGAAGCTGGAGCCGTACCGGTAGTGGCTGCCGGAGACGGCGGCCACCGGGCTGGTGGTCATCGATCGCCCGATGTCCGGGAGAGATGGCGGTTCAGGGCAGCCAGGGTGGCCCGGCTCGCCGCCTCCACCTCGTCCCCGCCCGGGGCCACGCCCACCCGGCGCTCGTCCTGGGGGCGATCGGCCCCCTGCCGGGCGGCCAGCGCCACCACGACAGGGGAACCTGGGTGGGTGGAGGTGCGTTCCACCGATGTCAGGTAGTACGGCACCCTGGCACCCAGGGCTTCCACGGCCACCAGGGTGGCCTGGGCGGCGCTCGCCATGGGGCTG
>JASHWO010000133.1 GCA_030044045.1 Acidimicrobiales bacterium | reverse complement strand
CGGCCGGCGTGGGGCAGGGGCCCCACGCATCGGAGGAGCCTGGGGTTGGGGCCCCGGGCGGGTCATGAGCACCACGGCCGGCGTGGGGCAGGGGCCCCACGCATCGGAGGAGCCTGGGGTTGGGGCCCCAGGCGGGTCATGAGCACCGCGGCCGGCGTGGGGCAGGGGCCCCACGCATCGGAGGAGCCTGGGGTTGGGGCCCCGGGCGGGTCATGAGCACCACGGCCGGCGTGGGGCAGGGGCCCCACGCATCGGAGGAGCCTGGGGTTGGGGCCCCAGGCGGGCTGTGAGCGGTCAGTCGGCGTGGACCGAGCGCAGGCCGGCCCAGGCCAGGTCGGCCAGCCGCCCGGCCAGCCGCTTGGCCTCGGCCGCTTGTTCCCCGCCGCCGGTGCCGCCCGGGCCGTCGCCGTCCGCCTCGGCCTGCTGGGCCACCCAGTGCCGGCTGGCCCCCTCGGCCATGCCCACCACGGCGTAGGCCAGGAACCGCCGGTGCTCGTCCTCGAGGCCGGCGGTGATCAGGGGGGAGATGGCCTCGGCGATGGCGTCCTCCACCCGGCGCAGGGCGTCGCCCAGCTCCTCGTCCCGGGCGTCGTTCCGGCCGTAGAGGAGGTGGAAGGCTGCCTCGTGCGTGACCACCATGTGGAAGTAGGCGGCGAAGCCCAGCTCCACCTGCTGCCGGGGCCCGGCGGCGGCGGCGGTGGCCTTGCCGATCTCGGTCACCAGCTCCCGGGCCACCGACGCCACCAGCTCCAGGTAGAGCGCCCGCTTCGAGGAGAAGTGCTGGTACACCAGGGGCTTGGTGACCCCCGCCGCCTCGGCCACGTCGTCCATGGTGGTGGCCCGGTAGCCGCGCTCGGCGAAGAGGTGGAGCGCCACGACGAAGATCTGCTGGCGACGTTCGCCGGCCGTGAGCCGCCGCCCCGGCCGGTCGCCGCCCCGGGCGGCCTCGCCCTGCTGCCCTGCGTCCGCCGCCGCGCCCGCCATGTGGAGAGGCTACTCCCGACCGTCGGGAGGTCCCCAGCCCGCCGGGGCCGTCCCCACGCCGGCCGTCCCCATGCCGGCCAGTCCCATGCCGGCCAGCACAGCCGCCAGCGCCGCCGGCAGGTCGGCCAGCGAGAAGTGGCGGCGGGCCACGGCCAGGTTGCGGTCGAACAGGCCCCGGTCGGGGTGGGCCAGCCAGGTGGCCAGCGGCGCCGGGTCGGCCGGGTCGAACCACTCGAACCCGAAGGTGAGGAGCTCCATGGCCACCGGGTAGCGGCCCACGGCCAGTGGCCGGCGGTACGCCACCGACTCCAGGGTGGGGTTGCCGAACCCCTCCCAGGTCGAGGGCAGGGCCACCACGTCGCAGGCGGCGTAGGCGTCGGCCACCGGCGCGCCGGGCACCGGCCCGTGGCGGACCGGGCAGCGGGCTCCCGCCAGGAGCCGGTCGAGGGTGGGGCCGTAGCCGTCCTCGGCCGGCCCCAGCAGCCAGTAGGTGGCGCCCAGCGCCTCGGCCAGGGCCAGGCCCCCGGCCACGTGCTTGCGGGGCAGGGCCCGGGTGGGCTGGAGCACCAGCCGGTCAGCCGACCCGAGGCCCAGCGCCGCCCGGGTGGGCTCCCGCCGGCCGGGGGGCGGGTCCAGGTCGAAGGTGTTGTACACCGTCACCGCGGCGATGCCCCGGTCGGCAAGCTCCCGCCGGCTCTGCTCGTTGATGGTGACGTGGCGCCACGCCGGGTCGTCCGGCGGCCCGGGCAGGTGGGCCAGGTGGGGTCGCTGCCAGGGCAGGTCGTGGTGGTGCAGCAGGGTGGGCCGCCCCCGGCAGCAACGGGCGACGGCCTCGGCCGCCGGCGGGTTCAGCGGCAGCGAGCAGAGGTTCTCCACCACCACCAGGTCGGCACCGGCCAGGGCCCGGGCCAGCTCGTCGGGGTCGGGCCCGGGCCCGGCGCCATCGGCAGCCCCCGCAGCCCCGATGGCCAGGCCGGGGACCAGGTGGTCGACCGGTCCCTCGCCGGCCACGGTGCGCACGGCGAACCCCAGCGTGCGTAGGGCCCCGGCCCACTTTGCGGCCTCCACTGAGACCCCGTCGGCGCCGCCCAGCCGGAACGACACGATGGCCGCGGTGCTCATGACCCGCCCGGGGCCCCAACCCCAGGCTCCTCCGATGCGTGGGGCCCCTGCCCCACGCCGGCCGCGGTGCGCATCGGACGGGACTGTAGGTGAGCTACCGTGACGCGTCATGGCGAAGCGAGCGCTCATCACGGGGGTGACCGGACAGGACGGGTCCTACCTGGCGGAGTTCCTGCTCGACCAGGGCTACGAGGTGGTGGGCATGGTCCGCCGTTCCAGCACGGTGACCTTCGAGCGCATCGCCCACATCCAGGACCGCATCACCCTGGTGGCCGGCGACCTGCTGGACGAGGTCTCCCTGATCGCCGTGCTCCGGGACCACCGGCCGCAAGAGGTCTACAACCTGGCCGCCCAGTCGTTCGTGCAGACCAGCTGGAGCCAGCCGGTGCTCACCGGGGAGACGACGGCCCTGGGAGTGACCCGGCTGCTCGACGCCATCCGCACCGTCGACCCCGAGATCCGCTTCTACCAGGCCAGCTCCTCGGAGATGTTCGGCAAGGTGTTGGAGGTCCCCCAGCGGGAGACCACCCCCTTCTACCCCCGCAGCCCCTACGGGGTGGCCAAGGTCTACGGCCACTGGATCACCGTGAACTACCGGGAGAGCTACGGCCTCCACGCCTCCTCCGGCATGCTCTTCAACCACGAGTCGCCCCGGCGGGGCCTGGAGTTCGTCACCCGCAAGGTCACCCACGGGGTGGCCCGCATCGTCTGCGGCCTCCAGGACAAGCTGGCGCTGGGCAACCTCGACGCCCAGCGGGACTGGGGGTTCGCCGCCGACTACGTGCGGGCCATGTGGCTGATGCTCCAGCAGGACACGGCCGACGACTACGTGGTGGCCACCGGCGAGACCCACTCGGTCCGGGAGCTGTGCCAGCTGGCCTTCGCCGCCGCCGGGCTCGACTGGGAGCAGCACGTGGTGGTGGACGAGCGGTTCCTGCGCCCGGCCGAGGTGGACCTGCTGGTGGGGGACCCTTCCAAGGCCGAGAAGGCGCTGGGGTGGCACCGAGAGGTCGACTTCCCGGCGCTGGTGGCCATGATGGTGGAGGCCGACCTTGCGCAGGTGCGCAGCCAGCAGGCCTGAGGGGCCCGGCGCACGGGCCGCCGGCGGGCGGGACCGGTGATACCGGTGACGTCAGTGGTACCGGTGGCGGCCGGGGCCATCACCGCCGACCCGTTCGGGGTGCTGGTGGCGTTCGGGGCGGGGATCCTCTCCTTCCTCTCGCCCTGCGTGCTGCCGCTGGTGCCCGGCTACGTCTCGATGGTGTCGGGGATGTCGGCGGTGGAGCTGGAGGCCGGCGGGGCGGCGGGCGCCTCCCGGCGGACGGCCCGGCTGCTGCGGGCCATCGGGCTGTT
>JASHWO010000132.1 GCA_030044045.1 Acidimicrobiales bacterium | reverse complement strand
GTCGGGGGCGGGGGCCACCGCCGGTTCAGCCCGACGCGGCGCCGGACGGCGACGAGCCGGCCGCCGCGGTGGACGCCGGCAGGTTGGCCGTGGGGTTCAGGAGCGTGCCGGCCGGCGGGCTGGAGGGCGGGGCCAGCACGATGGTGCGGGGCCTCACCTGGCCGTAGCGGGGGTCGGCGGTGACGGCCGCCTGCTTGCTGGCCGCTGTGACCAGGTCGTCGGCCTTGGTCGACCCGGCGCTCAGCACCGCCTGCTCCACCACTGTCCGGGCCGACCCGAAGGGCGTGGCCGTCCGGCTGGTCACCTCCAGCAGGACGTAGCGGCCTGTCGATGTCCCGGCCGACACCGGCGCCGAGACCTTGCCCACCGGCAGCGAGGTGACCGAGGCCGGGAGCGAGGTGATGGCCCGCTGGACGGCGCACCCCAGCTTGGTCAGCGTGCCGGTCTGGGCGATCGGGGTGCCCCCCTCGACGGAGGCCTGGGCGGCGGTGGCCGCGCTCTGCGAGTCGAAGAGCACGTAGCTGACGCAGATGGTGTCGAAGGTCGAGCGGTGGGCCGAGTAGTAGCGCTGCAGCGAGGCCTCGTCGAGCCCGTAGCCGGCCTCGTGGGCGGCCAGCACGTCCCGTTCCGTCTGGGCCCGGACCTGCTCGGTCCGGAACCCCGCCGGCAGGGAGGCCAGCAGGGCGGTGCCGGTGGTGCCGCAGGAGCTGTCCGTCTCCTCCTCGTCGTCACGGAAGGCCGCTGTCATCTGCTGGCGGAGGCTGGCCTTCCCCACGGCCAGGTCGGACGGGGTCACGGCCAGGTGGCGGTCGGCCAGCACCTGGGCGGTGAGCTGGTCGCCCATCAGCTCCACCAGCCAGGTGCGGACGAAGTTGGTGTTGTAGGAGGCCGGGTCCGACGTGGTGGCGCCGACCCCGGTGATCGGGAACAGGCCGGCGGTGGACTGCCCGCCCAGGGTGAGGACGGCCTGCAGGTAGCACTGGTAGCCGGCGCTGCCGGCGATGGCCGAGAGGTCGGCGTCGAGCGTCTGGTCCGAGATGGCCGAGCCGTTCACCGTGGCCGCCGGGGAGGGGACCTGGAAGGCGGCCACCCCCACCGCCGCCGCCACGACCACCAGGAGGACCAGGAACCGTCTCATGCGCCGGGCATGCTACCGGGTGACCCTCCCGCCCCCCGAATCGGCCCCCGGCGGCACCAGCGCCACCAGGAGGCTGCGCAGCACCTCGGCCGCCGGCTCCTTCTCCTTCTCCGGCAGGGGCACCACCAGCTGGTGCAGCTCCTCCCGGAAGGCGGCCCCCGGGGCCAGCCGCCGCAGCCGCACCTGGGCGCTGGCCGGCAGGGCCACCGGGGACAGCCGGGCCACCGGCTGGCGGCCGCCGCCCACCCGGGCCGGCACCACCGCCACGTCGGTGACCCCGGTGCGCAGGCACTCCACCCGCAGCCGCCCCAGGGCCAACAGCCCCTCGGCCGGCGCCGGCAGCGGGCCGTAGCGGTCGGCCCACTCCTCGGCCACGTCGGCCACGTCGGCCGGGGTGGTGGCCGCGGCCAGGCGGCGGTAGGCCTCCAGCCGGGCGTCCTCGGCCGGCACGTAATTCGCCGGCAGGTGGGCGTCGCCCGGCACGTCCAGGGACACGGTGGGCGGCTCCGGCCGGGGTTCGCCCCGGGCCTCGGCCACCGCCTCGGCCACCAGCTGGACATAGAGGTCGTAGCCCACGGCGGCGATGTGCCCCGACTGGTCGGCCCCCAGCAGGTTGCCCGCCCCCCTGATCTCCAGATCCCGCATGGCGATCTTGAAGCCCGAGCCCAGCTCGGTGTGCTCGCCGATGGTGCGGAGCCGCTCGTAGGCCTGCTCGGTGAGCACCCGGTCGGCCGGGTGGAAGAGGTAGGCGTAGGCCCGCTGGCCGGCCCGGCCCACCCGGCCCCGGAGCTGGTGGAGCTGGCCCAGGCCCAGCAGGTCGGCCCGGTCCACCACCAGCGTGTTGACCGTGGGCATGTCGATGCCCGACTCGATGATGGTGGTGCAGACCAGCACGTCGTAGCGCCGCTCCCAGAAGTCGAGCACGACCTGCTCCAGGCTCCCCTCGTCCATCTGCCCGTGGGCCACGGCGATCCGGGCCTCGGGCACCAGGGCGCCGAGCCGGCGGGCCACCGTGTCGATGTCGGCCACCCGGTTGTGCACGTAGAACGCCTGGCCCTCGCGGAGCAGCTCCCGCCGCACCGCCTCGGACACCGCCGCCTCGTCCTGCTCGCCCACGTAGGTGAGGATGGGACGGCGGTCGGCCGGCGGCGTGTTGACCATCGAGAGGTCCCGGATGCCGGTGAGGGCCATCTCCAGGGTGCGGGGGATGGGGCTGGCGGTGAGGGTGAGCACGTCCACCCCCTCGGCCAGGCGCTTGACCGCTTCTTTGTGGGTGACCCCGAACCGCTGCTCCTCGTCCACCACCAGCAGGCCCAGGTTCTTGAACACGACGTCCTGGGCCAGCAGCCGATGCGTCCCCACCACCACGTCCACCGAGCCGTCGGCCAGCCCGGCCACCACCTTGCGGGCCTGGGCGGCGGAGAGGAAGCGGCTGAGCAGCTCCACCCGTACCGGGAAGCCGGCGTAGCGGTCGGCGAAGGTCTGGGCGTGCTGGCTGGCCAGCAGGGTGGTGGGCACCAGCACCGCCGCCTGCTTGCCGTCCTGCACCGCCTTGAAGGCGGCCCGCACCGCCACTTCGGTCTTGCCGAACCCCACGTCCCCGCAGACCAGGCGGTCCATGGGGCGGGGCTGCTCCATGTCCGCCTTCACCTCGGCGATGGCCCGGAGCTGGTCGGGCGTCTCGGTGAAGGGGAAGGCCTGCTCCACCTCCTGCTGCCACGGCGTGTCCGGCGGGAAGGCGTACCCTTCCACCGCCAGCCGCCGCCGGTACAGGGCCACCAGCTCCTCGGCGATCTCGCCGGCCGCCGCCCGGGCCCGAGCCCGCGTCCGCTGCCAGTCGGCACCGCCCATGCGGCTGAGGGTGGGCGACTCGCCCCCGCTGTAGGGGGTGACCGCCTCGATCTGCTCGACCGGCAGGTAGAGGCGGTCGTTCCCCCGGTACTCCAGCACCAGGTAGTCCCGGGTGGTGCCGCCGATGGCCCGGGTGGTCACCCCGGCGTAGCGGGCCACGCCGTGCTGGCGGTGGACCACGAAGCTCCCGACCGCGAGGTCGTCGAAGAAGCCGTCGGCCACCCGGGCCCGCGGCCGGGCGCGCCGGTGGGGCATCCGGCGCCCCGTCACGTCGGTCTCCGAGAGGACGGCGACCTTGGCGCCCGGGAGGACGAACCCGTGCGCCAGCGGGGCCGCCACCACGGCCGCACCCGGTACCCCCGGGGCCACGTCGACCACGGGGGCAACGATCCCCTCCT
>JASHWO010000131.1 GCA_030044045.1 Acidimicrobiales bacterium | reverse complement strand
TGTGGCGCCGGCGATCCCTGTGGCCCCGGCCAGGGCTGTGGCGCCACCGATGGCTGTGGGGCCGCCGGCGCCGGCCAGGGCTGTGGCGCCGGCGATCCCTGTGGCCCCGGCCAGCCCCGGGCCGGCCGTGACACCGCCGGCCGACCCCAGCGGGGGGAGGGACGGGATGGAAGCGATCGGGGCGATCACCGTCAGTTCCCGATGGTGAGCCCGGCCGTGTACGCGGTCTGCGCCCGCTGGAGCACGGCCACGTCGGCCTGGTAGCCCTCGTCCGCCTGCACCAGCCCGGTGAGCTGGGTCGACAGTGTCACGTCGGGCATGCGCACCTGGCCCTCGGCGTCGGCCAGCGGGCTGCCCGGGTCGTCCACCACCACCCCTGTGGTGCTGCCCATCGCCACCTTGGCCACCGCTACCCCCTGGCCCGGTGTCCCGGGCGACTGGCCGGCCTCGGCGGTGAAGACCGGGGTCTCCGGGGCGTAGGCCGGCTGGTCGACGGCGACGGCGTCGTCCATGTTGGCCACGTTCCCGGCGGTGGTGTCGATCCACGTCTGCATGGCGTTGGCCCCGGATGTGGCGATGGGCAGCACGCCGAACAGGCTCATGTGAAGCTCCCTCCTGCGGCCCCGCGCACCAGGCGGAACTGGGCGTTCACCGACTCGCTGAGCGCCTGGTACTGGAGCGTCGTCTGCTGGGCCTCGGTGAGCTCGGTGGTGAGGTCGACGTTGTTGCCGTCGGTGGCCGCCGGGGTGTCGGAGGGCGCCTGGGTGACGGTGGCGATCCCTGTCCCGCCGTCGGCCAGGGCCTGGCGGAGGCTGGCCTCGAATGTGACCTCGGTGTCGGTGTAGTCCGGCGTGTCCAGGTTGGCCAGGTTGTCGGCCACCGCCTGCTGCTGCTGGGACAGGCCGTCCAGCGCGAACTGGAGGACATCGACGATCTGGCCGTCCACTGGCGTTCCCCTCGGACTGCTCCCTGGGCACGCCGGAGCCGGCGTGCCGCCACCGGGCCCGTCCTGGGCAACGTCGGCGCCCGATCCCTCGGGCCGCACCCTCCCTATCGGTCGATCCGCGGCGGTCCTTTAGAGAGTCAGGCCCGGTCGTCCACGAACACGGGGACCGGCGGGCGGCGGTCGGTGGTGCCGATGCCCCGCAGCAGGGTGCCCAGGGCGGCCCGGCGGGCCCGGATCTCCTCCTCCACGTCGCGCTGGGCGGCCGCCAGAGCCAGGGCCCGGGAGCGGAGGTGGGCAGGGAGCGGTCCCCGGAGGGGCGGGGCGGTGTAGGCAGGCGGGAAGGGCTGGACGCCGCGCAGCGCCGCCCACCAGGCCACCAGCCGCGCCTCCAGCTCGTCGAGCATCCGCTCCCAGCCGCCGTCGCCGGGGGCCCCGGGGGCCGCCGTCGCCTCTCCCGCCGCGGGGCCGACGGGGGCCGCCGCACCGACCGGCGCCACGAGGACGGCGGGCGCCCCGGCCCCGGGGGCCTCAGGCAACCCCGACCACCCGCTCCTGCTCGGCCAGCATCGCCGCCGCCTTGGCGTTGGCCTCGGCGATACGGGTGACGATGTCCACGCAAACCGGAAGGAGCGTGCGGTCCTTCGACAGGTTGGCGGTGACCAGCCGCCGGTGGACGAAGTCGTAGACGGCGCGCAGCCGCGGCGCCCCGTCCCACTCGCTGTCCCGTAACACGTCGCGCAGCACCAGCACGATCTCCTGGGCGTGCACCAGGCTGTCGCTGATGGCCTTCAGGTCGGCGGCGTCGAAGCCGGCTGTGGCGACCCGCAGGTCGGCCAGGAGCCGGCCGAGCAGCAGCAGGAGCCGCTGGGCCGGCGAGGCCGTCTCCACCTGGTGGGCCAGGTAGCGCCGGCGCAGGGCCTCGTCGCGGTCGTCGTGCGGGACAGTGGTCATCGGGCCGGTCACAGCTTGGCGATCTCGCTGGAGATCTGCGAGCCCTCGTGCTGGATGTTGCCGAGGTTGGTCTCCATGGTGTCGAACTCCTGTTGGAGCAGTGTGCGCTGGGTGTCCTCCAGCTTCTGGAGCATGCTGATCTCCGAGTTCAGCCCTGTGGCCTCCGAGGTCAGGTTGTTGATGGCGGTGGTGACCGACCCGGTGGACGCGTCGGTGGCGTCGTTCATGGCCGAGACCAGCTGCTGGGCCACCCCGGGCCGGTAGGTGACGGTGCCGAGGTCGGTGGCGGTGGTGATGCCGGTGGCGTCGACCAGCAGCGAGAGACCGTCGAGGGTCGCGTTCGTGATCGGGGCGGCGAGCACCTGGCCCTGGCCGGTGGCCGCCACCCCGTCGATGGTGCCGGCCACGTCGGTGCCGGTGAAGGTGGCCGGCGTGCCGGCGGTGGCCCCGCCCAGGCCGGTGGTGCCTGTCCCGCCGGTGGTGGAGGTGACCGAGAACGACTGGGCGCTGCCGTAGCCGTCGGATTGCACCTGGAGCTGGGTGCCGCCGGCCGCCGTCTGGGCGGTGATGGTCATCCCGGCGGCGGCGAACGACTGGTCGAGGCCCTCCACGATCGAGCCCAGGCTCTCGCCGGCGGTCGTGCTGTAGGTGGCGGTGGCGTTGCCCTGCTCGAAGGTCAGCGTCTCGGCGGTGCCCACCGTGCCGGCGGCCAGGGTGGCCCCGAGGTCGGTGGCCTGGGTGGCCGAGTGGCTCACGGTGACCTGGTAGGTACCGGGCTGGGTGCCGTCGCCGGCGTAGGCCAGGGTCACCTCCCCGGCGGCACCGCCGGCGGCCGGGGCGAAGGAGGCCCCCTGGGTGAACAGATCGGCCACCGCCGACGGGTCGGCGGCGAAGGCGGTCTCGAAGGCGGTCTGGTCGAAGCTCACGGTGCCGCTGGAGCCGAGGGTGATCCCCACGTCGGCGGCGTCCCCCAGCGACGACGTCCCCGACACGCTGCCCACGATGGAGAGGAGCTGCTGGCGGATCCCGCTCACCACGGCCGAGCCCATCAGGGGCCCACCCTTCTTAGCCACCGCTGTGTACCCGGCCAGGGTTGTGACGTCGGCCAGCGCCGTGTTGACCGCTGTCACCAGCGTGGACACCAGGCCGGCCTCGGCCGTCCCGTCCGGGGTGACGGTCACCGTGGCCTGGCCGGTCGACACCACGGTGATGGCCGTGCCCGGCATGAGGTTCGAGAAGGTGTCGCTGGACGAGCTGAGCGTGTAGCCGCCGGCACCGCCGATGGACACGGTGGCGTCCTGGG
>JASHWO010000130.1 GCA_030044045.1 Acidimicrobiales bacterium | reverse complement strand
TCCGCTCGTCGGGGACGATCTCCCGGTACAACGACTCCCAGGTGATCGCCTTGCCCTCGTGCAGGGCCCGGTGGCGCTCGATGCCCCCGGGCCGGAAGTCCAGCTCGTAGCCGGCGGCGCCACCGGCGAACCAGCGGGACTTGACCTCCCGGTCGGCCCAGGCGTGGAACACCCGCTCCCGCGGGACGGGGTAGGTGCGCTCCAGGGTGAAGGTGGCATGGACGATGCTGCGCTCGGACATGGATCCTCCCTTGGTCATGGCCACGGTCAGGCCGGTTCCCGGTCGTCGGGCTCGGCCAGCACCTCGCCCAGGCGGTCGAGCCGCCGCTCCCACTCGGCCCGCTGGGTGGCCAGCCAGCCCTCGGCCGGGCCCAACCCCTGCGGGGCCAGCCGGCACACCCGCACCCGGCCGACCTTCTCCGTGGCCACGACCCCGGCCCCCTCCAGCACGCCCAGGTGCTGGACCACGGCGGCCAGGGACATGGCCAGGGGCTCGGCCAGCTCGCTCACCGACGCCGAGCCGCCGGCCAGGCGCTCCACCATGGACCGCCGGCTCGGGTCGGCCAGCGCCCGGAACACCTGGTCGCACCGGTCCTGCCGGTCGAGCTCAGCCAGTCGGGTCGGCACCTCCCCCAGTATCGCCCCCGCCGGCATAATAGTCAAGTAATATCTTAAGTATTACCACTGGCCCCGGCCCGTCACGACAGCGGAAGGCGACCGGCCCGGGCACCGAGAGGACCGGGATACGATGTGCATGTGTCCGAGTCCGCGCACAACCTCCGGTCAACTGCCGAGGCTGTCTCGTACGACACAACCTCACGGTCGCCGATGCCCTCTATGTCGTCCTCGCCCGCAAGACCGGCGCGGTGCTCATGACCACCGACCGGCGAACGCTGGGCTCGCCCGGACCACACGACATACAAGTCCTTCGTCCATGACCCGACGCGCCACCACCTCGGCGGCCCTACAGGGCGAGGTGTTGGCCGCTCGATGACGGCCTTGCTCGTGGACGCGGGTCAGAAGCTGCTCAAAGACTTGGAGATGCGCTCGGCGATCGGGGCGATCCGCCCTGTCAGGAGCGCGAGTTGCCGGAAGTCGGCCACATAGGCTTGCGCCGAGGGCGCGTCCTGGGCCTTCACCACCAGGGCGTGCTCCTGGCGGAGCAGCGACACGAGCTCCCTGGCGTCCTGGGTAGTGGTGACTGTGGGGAACATGATGGACCCGACGGCGTGGATCTGTGTCTCGAGGTCGTTGCGCAGGATCGAGGCGGCCTCCTGAACGCAGGGGAGGTCTGTGGTGCACTTGGCCACCTGGATGCGGTACCTGGTGCTCCCTGTCAGCGCACGGTCTTGCAGGGAGTTCCACGCCGTGATGGCGACGGTCCGCTGGTTGACCACCGACAAGAAGGTCGGGAGCGCGACGTAGAAAAGCGACATGACGGCGCCGACCACCAGCATGACGACGGCGAACGCCTTGGTCCCGCCGTCCAGGGTGAGCACGTCGCCCGAGAGGGCCCCGGTCCGGTCGGAGGTGTCGCCCAGGAGCCCCCACGGGTACTCGGCGGTGAGAAGCGACGCATAGGCGCTGTAGCGCAGGGAGTAGCGCAGGCCCGTGGCGATCACCTGATGCAACGGCCTGGGGACCCGGCCGGTCACCAGGGCAGCGAACCAGGCAGCCACCAGGACCAACCCGACCCCGACCTGGTAGACGAGCGACGCCAGCACGGCCGGGACGAGCAAGACGATCCGGAAGAGGACGGCAGCCCGGTTGAGGTGCTCCGGTGGTCCGTCGAGGGTGAGGGCCACCGGGTAGGGATCGTCGTGCAACGAGAACGGCGGGTACCGGTCGGTGAGCAAAAAGAAGTAGCCGTCCAGGCGGGCCTGCCACTGGAGGATCGAGCGGGCGTACCGCCACAGCCCGGCGGGGACCCGGGCGGTGACGAGCGCACAGAGCCACATGACAGGGACCACGACGAGCAGCGGCAGCGCCAGGATCTCGAGCACCAGGGCGTTGGGGATCATCAGGAAGTACCGCAAGAGCGTCTTCCAGCGGGCCTGGCGCGCCGGCTCGGCGACATGGAGGTCGAGGCGACCGGCCGGAACCGGCATCGTCCCGCCGGTCCCCCAGCCTCCTGCGCCGGGCGGGGGGGCCACCCACCCCGGATAGGCGGGCGGCACGGGCGGCACCCCGCCCGCTCCCGGGTACGGGTAGCCGCCAGCGCCCGGGATGGCCGGTGAACTCGGGAACGGCGGGAACGGCGGGACCGGCGGCGGCACCCGCTGGGCAGGATCGGGATGCGTCTCGGGCGGGTACCACCTGCCGTCGGACGCCAACCACCACCCGGGTCCCCTCGAGACGTCGCTCACTTCACCCCCCACGGTCGGATCCCGAGGCCACCGCGTGCCCGACCGTGCCTTCAGGCGGTGTCGGCCGATGACGACCAGCCGGCGCAGCTTACGGCGGCGCCTGGCCCCGATCGGGGATGGAGACCGCGTCGCTGTCGGTGGCTTGCGGCAGCTGCAAGGCCCCACCCGACGGTGGTCTTGCCCGCGGTTATACTTCTGAGTATGACTTCTCGGGTGGGGCCGAAGGGACAGGTCGTGATCCCCAAGGTGATGCGTGATCGGTTGGGCATCGTCCCGGGCGACGAGGTCGACTTCACGCTCGAAGACCGTGCGGTCCGGGTCGAGCCGCGGCAGGGACGGCCGAACCTCCGGGGGCAGTTCGCCGGTCTCGGCCTCACGGCGACGCTCGAGGCAGACCGCCGGGCCGAACGCAGCCGTTGACTGACTGCCTCGACTCCTGGGCGGTCCTGCGCTGGCTCGAGGGCGAAGAGCCGGCCGCTGGCCACGTCGAGCAGGCGCTCGAGGGGCGACCGGTCATGAGCTGGGTCAACCTCGGGGAGGTCTTCTACGTGGTCCATCGGGCAGCCGGGGCCGATCGAGCCCGAGAGGTCGTCAACGACTTACGACGCCGGCTCCGCCTGGACCTCCCAAGCGAGATCCGGGTGCTCGAAGCGGCCGCGATCAAGGCTCGGCACAGATTGGCGTACGCGGACGCGTTCGCCATCGCCACCGCCGTGGCCCATCGCGCCAGCCTGCTGACCGGCGACCCCGAGATCCTCGACGCCGGCGACCCGACCTGGCCCACGGTCGACCTCCGTCCATAGGCCGGCCTACTACGTCAGGGCGGAGTGCTCCCACCAGAAGTCGGCGAGCGCGCGCTCGCCGTCGACCACGAGGGAGGACTCGTCGATCGAACGGCGCCGATACAGGACGAGGAGGAGATCGAGGGCCGGACCGCACATCGTCGCCTCGGCCGCTGCCGCACCATCGCCGAGCGTGAACCCCTCTTCGGTGAGGGTGATCGTCCACGACCGGCCGGCGTCGACAGGCAGGAGTGCCAGTCGCTCGCCCCTGCCCCGGAGATCGGCCACGCCTTTGGAGAAGGCAGCGGCCGATGGCAGGTTGACCAGGAGCTCGTCGACGGCGTCGGCCGCCACCTCCGGATCGACCTGTGAGGTCCTCCCTCCGGCCATCTCGACGTCGACCCGGTGGACCAGGGTCTCGTGATGCTGGCGGCGGGACCAGAACCGCGCGTGCTGGTCGACACCCCAGGCCCACATGGGCGCGTCGGGATCGACCGCCCGCAGGACGGCCACCAGCGACGCGCCCCCCTCGCGCAGCCACTCGGCGCTCGGGGGTCCCGGGTCGACGATGTCGTCGGAGCGACCGACGCGCTCACCGGCCAGGGCGCCGACCAGACCAGCCGCCCACCGGTGCACGGTGCCCAGGTGGAAGGTGAGGTCGCGCACCGCCCAGTCCGGGCAGCCCGGGACCCGGGCGTCGGCCGGCACCTCGTCGACCAGGTGGGCGAACCGCTCCACCTCTTGGGCCAACAGGTCGCAGTGGGTGGCGTGGTCCATGGCCGTCCGCTCGGCGATCTCAGCGGTCGGGGGGCCGGGTGGGGGGCAGCTCGGTGCCGGCCAGGGCCGCCGCTGCCCGGACGGCCAGGGCCACCAGGGTGAGGGTGGGGCCGTAGCCGGCGGCGGTGACGAAGACCGAGGAGTCGGCCACCACCACGTTCTCCAGCCCGTGCACCCGGCCCCAGGGGTCGACCACCGAGGTGGCCGGGTCGGTGCCCATGCGGGTGGTGCCGAGCACGTGGCGGCTCTCGGGGACCGGCGTGACCCCGCCCCGGTGGCCCACGCCGGGTGAAGTGTTGACCAGCGTCCACTCGGCGCCCATCTCCCGCAGGACGGCCTCCAGCCGCGGCCCGTGGTGGGCGGAGGCGGCCAGCTCGTGCCGGCCGCCGCGGTAGGTGACGCGGGCCACCGGGAAGCCCCGCACGTCGCGCACCGTGGGGTCGAGGTCGACCCGGTTGGTCGGGTACGGCAGGTCCTCCCCCTGCATGGTGAAGGCGGCCATCCGCTGCCGTAGCGGGGAGCTGCGCATCAGGTGGGGGTGCTTCGGGCCCCACGGGTAGAACTTGGCCTCCATGATCGGCAGGGCCGGGGTCCCGTGCTCCACCATGCCGCCCCGGAGCCAGGGCAGTCCCGCCTCGCGGGCGGCGGCCCGGGTCAGCTCGTCGCCCACGATGTGGTCGTCGTGGACGTGGGTGACCGCCCGGCCGCGCTCCCCGTAGAGCCGCTGGGGCAGCATGCCCGCCACGATGGTCTGGTAGTGGACCATGAGGTAGCGGCCGACCAGGTCGTTGCCGATGCCCGACAGCAGGAGCAGGCGGGGGGTCTCGACGGCGCCGCCGGCCACCACCACGTGGCGGGCGTCCATCGAGCGCTCGACCCCGTCGGAGCCGATGAAGTCCACCCCGGTGGCCCGGCCGCCGGCCGTCCGGATGCGCGAGACGAAGGTCTCGGACCGCAGCTCGGCCCGGCCAGTGGCCAGGGCCCGCTGCAGCAAGGCGACGGGGTCGCCCTTGGCGTGGATGGGGCACCCGAAGAAGGCGCAGAAGCCGCAGTTGTTGCAGGCCGGCCGGCCGTCGTAGGGGACGCTGTTGGCCGCCGTCGGCGCCGGGTAGGGGTGGTAGCCCAGGCGCTCGGCCGCCCCCGACGAGAGGGTGGCCGAGTACATGGGGGCACCCGGCGGCATCGGGTAGGGCCCGGAGCGCCAGGCGGCGAAGGGGTTGGCCCCGGCCTGCCCGGCCACCCCGATCGAGCGCTCGGCCTCGGCGTAGTACGGCTCCAGGTCCTCGTAGGCCAGCGGCCAGTCGGCGACGTCGGCGTCGGGCTGGGGACCGTAGGTGGAGCGCAGCCGGAAGTCGTCCTCGCCGAAGCGCGGCACCTTGCCGTCGGCGTGCGTGCCGCCCCCGCCCACCGTGGAGGGGATGGAGTTGACCTCGCCCACGTGGGTGCGGTCCCCGTCCGACTCGTCCTGCCGGAAGGTACGGGGCTCGAGGTACGGGTCGGGCCCGAGGAAGTGCCGGCTGACGAACTTGATCTCGTCGTTGGAGTAGTCCTGGGCCGGTCGGGTCGGGTCGTCGGGGTCGAGCAGGTGGTTGCGCCCCTTCTCCATGATCACCACCGACCAGCCGGCCCGGGTGAGCACGTCGGCCGCCGCCGCCCCGCCGGGCCCCGACCCGATGACCACTGCGTCGGTGCTCATTGCCCGCCCGGGGCCCCGCCCCCCGACGGCTGGGAGACCTCGGCGTCGGTCCAGCCCCGGGGCTGGACGTCGCCGGCGAAGCCGATGGCCCGCCAGCCGGCCCCGCCCCGGTTCCCGCCGTACTCGGGGGCGCCGTACATGCCCTCGCAGCAGTGGCCGTAGAGGAGGTCGGTGAACGGTTCGTGCTCCCGCAGCCGCCGGTCCTGCTCCTCGGGCGGCTGGTCGCAGAAGTCCTCGCCCAGCGCGGCCAGGCCCTCCCGGTAGCGCTCCTGCAGGCCGGCCACCGGGCCGTTCAGCTCGCGCTCGGGAAGGCCCCGGGAACCCTCGATGCGGGTGCGCCAGGCCAGCTCGTCCAGGGCGGTCAGGGGATGGAAGCGGGCGAACCCGGGCTCGCCCCCGTGCCGCCCCGAGGTCGGCCCGCCGGCCCAGATGCGGGGCGGGTCGAAGGAGAAGGCACCCAAGAGTTGGTCGACGTAGCCCGCCACCCCGGCCTCGGTCGCCCCGATCCCCGCCGTCCCGTCGTCCTCGGCCCCGTCGCCGTCCGGGTCCTCCCCCGGCGGGATCAGGCGGGCGCACGCCGCCTCCAGCGTGCGGTACTCGGCGTCGGTCAGCCAGACGGGCACCGCAAGAAGGTAGCAAGGCTGCTGGGCGTGGCCAGCCACCGCGGCGACACCCGGCCGGCGCGTGAGGTACGAATGGGCATGATCAACCCCCCATGGCAGGCCGTCGACGACTACATCACCGGCCTGGTGGTGCGACCCGACCCGGCGCTGGAAGCGGCGCTGGCCGACGCCGCCGCCGCCGGCCTGCCTCCCATCAGCGTCTCCGCTCCCCAGGGCCAGCTCCTGCACCTCCTGGCCCGGGCCCAGCGGGCCCGCACCGTGCTGGAGGTGGGCACCCTGGCCGGGTACAGCACCATCTGCCTGGCCCGGGCCCTACCGCCGGGAGGGCGGCTGGTGACTCTGGAGATCGACCCGCGGCACGCCGAGGTGGCGCGGGCCAACATCGAGCGGGCCGGCCTGTCGGGCGTGGTGGAGGTCCGCCTGGGGCCGGCCGCCGAGAGCCTGGCGGCGTTGGCCGAGGAGGGCGAAGGGCCGTTCGACTTCGTGTTCATCGACGCCGACAAGCCGGGCAACGCCGACTACTTCGAGTGGGCGCTGCGTCTGGGCCGGGTGGGCACCACCATCGTGGTCGACAACGTGGTCCGGGACGGCCGGGTGGTGGACGCCGGCAGCGACGACCCGTCGGTCCAGGGAGTGCGCCGCTTCAACGACGTGCTGGCCGCCGAGCGACGGGTGGCGGCCACGGAGATCCAGACGGTCGGCGCCAAGGGCTACGACGGCTTCGCCATCGCCCTGGTGGTCGCCTGATCCAAACCACCGCCGGGCCGCCGCCGCCTGGATGCGCCCGCCACCGGCGGTGCGGCGGTCAACCGGTGGTGACGGCGTGGTGGGCCGCGTCGAGGGCGTAGACCAGGGTGACCTGGGCGCTGGCCTGCTGGGTCCCCGCTTCGAGGGGCACCGGAGGTGTCGCTGCGACGCGGCCCGCCGCGGCGAAATCGCCGTCGTTGGTCGGACCCGAGAGGGACGTGTTGTCGGTGAGCGAGCAGACCGGCCCGAGCCGCTCCCCGGCCGCGGCGGCCATGGTGGCGGCGTGGCTCACCGCCTGGTGCACCGCGTCCTGGCGGGCCTGGTCCTGCACCCCTCGCGGATCCTGGATCGAGAAGGAGAGCGAGTCGATGCGCACGGCGTTGCCGGCGGCCCCGGCGGCGGCGTCGATCACCGACCCGGCGGTGGTGAAGTCGTGGATCTTCGCCACCACGCTGTTGCTCACCGAGTACCCGGTGAGTGTGCCTGTCTTGTCGTAGCTCGGCTGGATCGACAGCCCGGTGGTCTGGATATCGGCCTTGGCCACACCACCCTGGGTCAGCGCGTCGACGACCGCCGCCGTGCTCGAGTTGTCGCTGGAGAGCGCCGCCTGCGCGCTGGATCCACTGGCGCTCACCGCCAGGCTGAGAGTGAGCAGGTCAGGCGTACCGGTGGCGATGCCTGTGCCGTGCACGGTCAGCTCTGGCGCCCCGCTACCGCATCGGGGGTCGGCACCGGCGCCCGCTGCCGACGTTCCACCCCCGCCGACCAGTCCGGTGGCCACCGCCGCCAGCGCGGCCGCCAGCAGCACCAGCGCGGCCACCATGGCCCCGAGGACCGCCCACGGCGGTCGGCGTCGTTCCCGGCGGCCGGGATCACCCGGCGCGGCACCGGCTGGTGCCCCGCCGCCCACCACCGCGTCGGCCGGAGGCCCCCCGCCCACCGACCCCCC
>JASHWO010000129.1 GCA_030044045.1 Acidimicrobiales bacterium | reverse complement strand
GGCGCCGGCCTCGACCGCCGGCACCAGCCGGAGGAGGGTGAACGGAGTGAAGGCGGCCAGCAGCAGGAGGGCCCCGCCCCCCAGTACCGAGGCGAACCCCGATGTGGTCCCCGACGCCAGTGCGCTGGCCGCCAGGCTCAGGACGGCCACGATGACGAACTTGGCCAGCACCAGGGCCACCAGCGTGTCCACCAGGCGGCGGCACCAGTGGGCGATGGCCGGCCATACCAGGCTGGCCAGCGCCAGCGGGAGGAAGAGCACGGCCACGTAGACGGCGGCGGCCCGCACCAGCAGCTCCAGCCAGAGCACGAAGGCGCCGAGGGCCACCAGGAGCGCACCCAGAAGCACCACGAACGCCGGCGCCGTGTCCGGGCCGCCGGCCAACTGGGCCACCAGGGTGGTGGCCACCCCCGACAGGGCCGACTGGATGTCCGACCCCACCCCGCCCGACACCGTGCCGGCCATGGCGTCGGTGGCCAACAGCGAGAGCTGCACCAGCTTGACGGCCACACCGGACAGGAGCAGGGCCAGCGGGAGCTGGACGGCCACCAGCCGCACCAGCGCCGCCGCGCTCTGGCGGTAGACGGCCTGGATCACCGAGAGCAGGACCAGCGGTAGCACCACCACCCCGGCCAGGCCGGCCATCGCCTGAACGTGCCCCGTGAACCACCCGGCACCGAGGTCCACCGACGTGGTCGACGAGAGCGCGCTACCGATCTGGCCCAGCAGCCAGGTGGCGCCGTCGACCACCCAGGTGGCCACGGCACTGAGCACCGCCGAGGCACCGGCGCCGGCCACGCCCGATCCCAGGCTGCCGGCCGCCTGACAGACCGGGCTGAGCAGCCCTGTGCAGCCGAACGCGCTCACCGCTCCCGCCACGACGCCGGGGGCCCGCCAATATCACCGGGACCGGTCAATGGACCCCCCGGCCGGTGGTGAAGAAGAAGTTCACGACCTCGGGCGCGGCACCGATCAGCAAGGCGGCCAAGCCCGAGACCAGCACCATGCGGCGGCCGACGTAGGCGTGCTGGTAGTTCTGCGAGTGGGCGCCCAGCGCCCAGGCGGCAGCTCCCACCAGCAGGCCCAGCAGGGCGAAGATCAGTGCCCACCAGCCGATCCCGTTGACCAGCATCTGCAGGGTGGATCCGCCCGGGAGGGAGCTGGGGCTGGGTGTGAGGCTCACTGTGACGGTCGAGGCCAGCCGGGCGGCGGCCGACGGCACCACCGCCAGCGGCTCGGTGGGCAGGTACATGGCGCCTCCTCTCGTCGGGCCCCGCGCCGGTCGCGGCGGCTCGTGCGCCGGAGGATAGGGCACCTTTCGAGCTTTTACAATACTTTTCATGATTTTTTATGTCTCTCCAGTCCACAGCGGTACCGGGTGGATGGTGGCGGCCCGCCACACCCGCGTGTCGTCTCGCTGGACGCGCCCTGCCCTGCCATGCTGGTGGCGTGATCGGCTCCGGCGGCGCAGTGGCGGCGGTCAAGATCGCCGGCCTGCCCCCGGGGGCCGCCTACGCCGTCGCGGCAGCGGTGCTGGTGGCAGCGGTGATCGTCGCCTCGCTGATCGGCCGGCGCTCGGGGCGGCGGGCCATCAGCCAGCGGCTGACGGCGCTCGGCACCCGCCTGGGCATCGACCCCCCGGAGGACGACACCAGCATCGAGACCGCGCTCTCGTACCTGGAGCAGGTCACCGGCGCCGCCACCGAGGCGGTGGCCGAGTCCAGCGCCGACGCCATCCGCCTGCGGCGGTCCCTCGACACGCTCCCCCAGGGCGTGGTGCTCTGCGACGAGAACGGCACGGTGGTCTACCGCAACGCCCGGGCCAACGCCCTGATGACCAGTCGCCATGGCGACGCCTTGGCCGCCCAGGCGGTGACCGAACTGCTGGAGGACGCCTGGCACGAGGGCGACGCCGAGCGCACCCTCGACCTCTACGGCCCCCCCCGGCGCACGTTGACGGTACGGGCCGAGCTCATCGATGACGGCCGACGGCCCCTCGGTGTGATCGCCATGATCGACGACGTCTCCGAGCGCCGCCGGCTGGAGGAGATCCGCCGTGACTTCGTGGCCAACGTCAGCCACGAGCTGAAGACGCCCATGGGGGCGCTGGGCCTGCTGGCCGAGACCCTGGTCAGCGAGCCCGACGTCCAGGTGGCGCAACGCCTGGCCAGCCGCATCCACACCGAGGCCTTCCGGGTGAGCCGGATCATCGACGACCTCCTCGACCTCAGCCGCATCGAGTCCGAGGAGGCGCCGCCCCGCGAGCCGGTCCTGGTGAACCTGGTCATGGCCGACGCCGTCGAGCGGGTCCGGGCCAGCGCCGACCAGCGCGGCATCTCCATCGAGCTGGTCGAGCCGGACCCCCCGGTGGCCGTGCTGGGCGACCGGCGCCAACTCGTCTCGGCCATGCACGCGCTGCTGGAGAACGCCATCACCTACTCCTACGACAGCAGCACGGTGACCGTGGCGGGCACGGTGGCCCGGGAGCTCCCGGCCGACGGCACGCTCGGTGGTGGGAGCGGCGCCGGTCCGGCCAGCGGCACGGGATCGGTCGCGCCGGCCGTCACCGCTGCGGCCGTGGCGAGCACTGCCGCGGCCGCCACGACGGCAGCCTTGGCACCGGCGGCGGCCAC
>JASHWO010000128.1 GCA_030044045.1 Acidimicrobiales bacterium | reverse complement strand
GCGGGCCGGGGGGATCGTGCCCCTGCAGGACCCGGCCAAGGGGTCGCCGTCGTCGGTCGGCGGGGCCGACGGGACGGCCACCCCCCGCTCGCTGACCGTCCGGGTCCAGGCCGGGGCCGCCGGGTCGTTCCAGATGTACGACGACGCCGGCACCGGGCTCGGCTACACCAAGGGCCAGGACACCCTGACCACGATCAGCACGGCGCCGGCGCCGGGGACGGCCGGCGGGGGCGCCGGTGGCGGCGCAGCCACCCGGGTCACGGTGGGCCCGGCCAAGGGCCAGTACCCCGGGGAGCCGTCGTCGGTGCGCTACACCGTCGACCTGGTGGGGGTGGCCCAGCCGGCCCGGGTGACGGTGGACGGGCGGGCCCTGCCCGAGCGGGCCGCCGGCGCCTCGAGCCCCGGCTGGTCCTACCAGGCGGCCACCAAGACGTTGGCGGTCGACGCCGGCCCGGTGGCCACCGCCCGCGGCGTCACCATCGTCGGATAGCCCCGCCACCGGGCGCGGCGGCCGTCGCCGGCTGACGCCGGTCGCAGGCAGGTCCAGGGCTCGGTGGTGCGGAGGTAGAGTGAGCGCGGTGGCTGTGCACGACGAGCCGAGTGGGGCGACAGTGACCGTTCCCTGGTGCGACAGGACGCCCGAGGAGCACGGTCGGGCCCTCGCCAACCTCATGCTGTACGTGAGCGCGGCGCCACGGCATCCCAAGGAGGACCGGCTCGCCTTTCCCGTGCTGAAGCGGCTCCTGCCCCGTTCCCGGTGACGCCCGGGGTCACGGACGCCCTGGGGGACAACCAGCTCGACAAGATGCTGGCGCTGGACCAAGCCCTGGTGGAGTTGGGCGTTCCCTATGCCTTTGGCGGCGCGGTGGCCCTCGACTACTACACCGAGCCCCGAGCCACCTCCGACTTCGACGTCAACGTCTTCTGCAGCGAGGAGGAGGTCGGTCCCCTCTTCGACCGGCTGGAGACGATGGGCGTGCACATCACGGAGGAAGCGATGGCACTTGCCAGGAAGGACGGCCAGGTCCGGCTCCCCTGGGGTGCGTACAAGCTCGGCCTGTTCTTCTCCACCACGGCATTCCACGACGCCATGGCCGGGCGGGTCAGGACCGTGCCCTTCCTGGACAGGACCATCCCGATCCTCGCCCCCGAGCACCTGGTGGCCTGCAAGGCGATCTTCGACCGCCCCAAGGACTGGGTGGACATCGCCGACGTCCGGCGTGACGTGGCCGACCTCGACGTGGCCGAAGCTCGTCGTTGGGTCGCGGGCATCGCCGATCATGAGGTGCTCGGCCGGTTCGACGAGGCGATGGACACCGGCCCCCGTCCGTAAAAGCGCCTCTACGAACAGGTGTTCGTGTACGGTGGCCGGATGGCACCGACGCAGGCCGCCGCGAGGACGGGTCGCCGCGGGGCTCGGCGCCCCCTGCCACCCGATCGGGCCGGCGGCGGGCTCCGGTATCCTCCGGGTGTGTCCGACCGTCTGGTCATCCGGGGCGCCCGCGAGCACAACCTCCAGGACGTCTCCCTGGACCTGCCCCGGGATCGGCTGGTGGTGTTCACCGGCCTCTCGGGCTCGGGCAAGTCGTCGCTCGCCTTCGACACCATCTACGCCGAGGGCCAGCGCCGGTACGTGGAGTCGCTGTCGGCCTACGCCCGCCAGTTCCTGGGCCAGATGGACAAGCCGGACGTCGACTTCATCGAGGGGCTGTCGCCGGCCATCTCCATCGACCAGAAGTCGGCCTCGCGGAACCCCCGCTCCACGGTGGGCACCATCACCGAGGTCTACGACTACCTGCGCCTGCTCTACGCCCGCATCGGGCGGCCGCACTGCCCGAGCTGCGGCCGGCCGGTGGCCCGCCAGACTCCCCAGCAGATCGTCGACCGGGTGCTGGAGCTGCCCGAGGGCACCCGCTTCCAGATCCTGGCCCCCGTCGTCCGGGGGCGGAAGGGGGAGTACAGCGGCCTGCTGGACGACATGGCCAAGCAGGGGTTCGCCCGGGTGCGGGTGGACGGGGCTACGGTGGAGCTGGCCGACCGGGCCGGGCTGCAGCTGGCCCGTTACGAGCAGCACACCATCGAGGTGGTGGTGGACCGCCTGGTGCGCCGGGACGGGATCCGCCAGCGGCTCACCGAGTCCATCGAGACGGCGCTGGGGCTGACCGGGGGCACGGCCGAGGTGGCGGTGGTGGGCGCGGAGGGGGAGGACGAGGAGGCCATCACCTTCAGCCAGCACCTGGCCTGCACCCATTGCGGCATCAGCTTCGAGGAGCCGGCGCCCCGCAGCTTCTCCTTCAACTCCCCCTACGGCGCCTGCCCCGCCTGCGCCGGGCTGGGCACCCGCTTCGAGGTCGACCCGGAGCTGGTGGCCCCCGACGGCGCCCTCTCGCTGGCCGGCGGGGCCCTCGCCCCGTGGGCCGGGGCCCGCAGCGAGTACTTCACCGGCCTGGTGGGCGGGGTGGCCGAGCTGGGGGGGTTCCCGGTCACCACCCCGTGGGCCAAGCTGAAGGCCAAGGACCGCAAGCTCGTCCTCTACGGCTCGGGCACCAAGCAGGTCCACGTGCAGTACCGGAACCGGTTCGGCCGCAGCCGCTCGTACCTCTCCCACTACGAGGGGATCGTGCCCTGGCTGCAGCGCCGGCACGGCGAGGCCGAGTCCGACTGGTCCCGCGAGCAGATCGAGCAGTACATGCGGGAGGTGGAGTGCCCGGCCTGCGGCGGGGCCCGGCTGAAGCCGGAGTCGCTGGCCGTGACCGTGGGCGGCCTGAACATCTACGAGCTGTGCAGCCTGTCGATCACCCGGGCGGTGGCCGCGGTGGGGTCGCTGGAGCTGTCCGAGCGGGACCACCTGATCGCCGACCGGGTGCTGAAGGAGATCCGGGAGCGGATGCAGTTCCTGCTGGACGTGGGGCTGGACTACCTGTCGCTGGCCCGCTCGGCCGGCACCCTCTCCGGCGGCGAGGCCCAGCGCATCCGCCTGGCCAGCCAGATCGGCAGCGGGCTGGTGGGCGTCCTCTACGTGCTGGACGAGCCCTCCATCGGCCTGCACCAGCGGGACAACCAGCGGCTCATCCAGACCCTGGTGCGCCTGCGGGACCTGGGCAACACGGTCATCGTGGTGGAGCACGACGAGGAGACCATCCGCACCGCCGACCACGTGGTGGACATCGGCCCCGGGGCCGGTGAGCACGGGGGGCGGATCGTCCACAGCGGGCCGGTGGAGGGCCGCAAGGGGTTGCTGGCCAACCGGTCGTCGCTCACCGGGCAGTACCTCTCGGGGCGGCGGTCGATCCCGGTGCCCGAGCGCCGGCGGGCCGGGACCGGCCAGGCGGTGGTGGTCCGGGACGCCCGGGAGCACAACCTGGCCGGCATCGACGTGGCTTTCCCCCTGGGGTGCCTGGTGGCGGTGACCGGGGTGTCCGGGTCGGGCAAGTCCACCCTGGTCAACGAGATCCTGTTGCGCTCGCTGGCCCACCAGCTGCACCGGGCCAAGGCCGTGCCCGGCCGCCACCGCACGGTGGAGGGCATCGAGCACCTGGACAAAGTGGTGGACGTGGACCAGGCGCCGATCGGGCGCACCCCGCGCTCCAATCCGGCC
>JASHWO010000127.1 GCA_030044045.1 Acidimicrobiales bacterium | reverse complement strand
CCAGTGACGGCGGCATCTTCGCCTTCGGCAACGCCCAGTTCTACGGCTCGATGGGGGGCAAGTCCCTGAACGCGCCGGTGGTCGCTATCGCTGCCGACACAGTCGTCTCGTGAGATGACGGGGAGGCGTTTTCTCCGCCGTGGCGTGATCGCCGCGGCCATGGTGGTCGCCCTGGCTGTCCCGGTGCCGCTCGCACTGGGACAGCCAGGGACGGCCGGGGGGTCGGTCGTCGTGGGGCCGATGCAGGCGGTCCCGTGCCGGTCGGTCAGCGGTGAACCGGCGGTCGCCGCGCCGCTCTGGGCGCAACAACACGGTGCAGGTGGGCAGACAAGCGGCTGGTGGTGCCAGCTCCCCCACGCCACCGAGATGCCGGCCAACTTCGTGGCCGCCAGCCGGACGGTCGATCCGCTGCCGAACACATATGCCGACTTCACAACCGAGTACGTGCCGGAGGGATCGACAGTCTCGACGGGGACCGCCGGGCCCAGCATCACCGTCGCGCCCGACGTGGACAGTGTCGTCGGGGCACCCGTGCATCTCCGGTACCCACGGCTGCGCAAGGGGGCGTCCGTCAGGCTCCTGCACGGCCTGCGGGCGACGCTGACCTCGTCGAAGCATCTGGTGAGCGTGCGTTGGCGGTACCCGAGCTCCGGCGTGCCCCAGTACCTGCGAGGGGTGGTCGCCGTCGCCGTCGTCGGATCGGACGTCCCGGCGTCCACGGTGCTGGCCGTGGCCCGCTCCGTACGCCCCGACTGATGGGGCGGCAGGTCTTCGCGTCGTGGCGAAGGGGCGCCGTGATGGGTGCCGTCCTCGTGGCGGCCATGGCCGTCGTCGGGGTCCGTGCTGGATCGGCGGCGACATCGACGACGCCCTCGACCACGACGTCCTCGCCCCTGACGCTGGTGGAGTGGAAAGACCACTACGAACCAGCGATCGGCGAGATCGCCGACGACGTCGACCTGGTCGTCGCGACAGGACGGAAGGACGCCGAGCACCCGACCAAGAAGGAGGCCAGGGCCATCGCATCGGCTTGCCGTACCTGGCACGATGACGCCGAAACGCTTCCCGCCGAAGTGCCGCCGATCCCCATGGCCTCGGCCGAGAAGACGTGGGAGAGCCTGATCGCCGCGTCACTCTCGGGGTCATCCGATTGCACGGCGGTGCTCCAGCGCGACTCGACGTCGGTCGTCAAGGACTTCCACAAAGAGCTGGCCCTTGTCGACGCGGACGAGAGCCGGCTCGTCGACGAGCTCGGAACATCGGCCCGATGAGGCCGACGAGCCCGCACTGAACCGGTAGGCGTCCGATCGGGCTACCCCCAGGGGTTGCAAGGCCGCCGCTCCGCGTCTAAAATCGACTAAAAAGGTCGAGAATACGGACTAACTGGGAATAGTTGGGTTTCGGGCCGTAGGGGTAGACCGGCCGAGGACGACGGGGGCCACGATGGCGATCACCTACGAGGAGGTACGGCAGCCGGCCGGATCCTCCGGCGCGCCGGTGCCCCGCCTCGTGTGGTCCACCCGCTCCCGGCCGGACCGGGCCTTCCGGGCGGCGGCCCGACTGTGCGGCATCGGGTCGCTGGTGGTCCTGGTGCTGATCGGCGTGTTCCTCCTGGTCCAGTCCCTGCCGGCCTTCCGGGCCATGGGTTGGGCCTTCTTCACCACCACCGGGTTCGTCACCAACGGCCCCCACCCGGACTTCGGCGTGCTGGCCGAGCTGTACGGCTCGGTGGTGATCGCCCTCATCGCCCTGGTGGTGGCCGTGCCGGTGTCGCTGGCCGCGGCGCTCTGCATCAACGAGTACCTCCCGGCCCGCCTGTTCGGGAGGATCCCGCTCCGGGGGTTCTTCACCGGCCTGGTGGACCTCATGGCCGCCGTGCCCTCCGTGATCTACGCGCTGTGGGGCTTCTACGTGCTCCAGCCCCGGATGGCCGACCTGGCCCGCTGGCTCTCGGCCCACCTGGCCTTCGTGCCAGTTTTCCGCACCACCACCCCCCTCTACACCTCGTCGGCCTTCATCGCCGGCGGGCTGGTCGGCATCATGGTGATGCCGATCATCACGTCGCTCTCGCGGGAGGTCATGTCGCTGGCTCCGGTGGGGGAGCGGGAGGCGGCCATGTCGCTGGGGGCCAGCCGGTCCAAGGTGGTCCGGCGGGTGGTGCTGCCCTTCGCCAAGGGGGGCGTGGTCGGCGCCGTGATGCTCGGGCTGGGCCGGGCGCTCGGCGACACCATCGCCGTGGCCATCATCATCAGCCCGATCTACGCCGTCTCCCCGCACGTCCTGCAGGCCGGGACCGGCTCGATCGCCGCCCTGATCGCCCTGCGCTTCGGGTCGGGCGGGCCGCTGGGGCTGGCCGCGCTGCTCGCCTGCGGCCTGGTGCTCTTCGTGGTGACGCTGCTGGTCAACCTGGCGGCTTCGTGGATCGTCGACCGCAGCCGCAACCGCAGCCGGGCCATCGGGAGCGTGGCATGACCGGGACCGCCGTGGAGGTGCGCCCGGCGCAGGCCCCGCCGCCGGTGCCGGGTGCGGCCCCGCCGGCCGGCGGGCGGGTGGGCACCTCGT
>JASHWO010000126.1 GCA_030044045.1 Acidimicrobiales bacterium | reverse complement strand
CTGGCCCAACACCCGCCATCCCGCCTCGCGGACGACGGCGAAGGCCTCGACGAGGAGGTCGTCGAGGGATTCTCCCTGGTCGAGGCGGGTGCGGAACTCGACCGTCCGGTGACGCAGCTCGTCGTCGGAGAGCGCTTCCACCTCGGGTTCCAAGGCGTTGATCATCGGGACGATCTCGGCCAGTCGCCTGACCTTCTTCCCCTCACCGGCGCGAAGCACGCGCGTAAAGACGCTCATCGCCAGCGGATTCTAGTGGCCACGCTGGTGGGGCTCTCTTCGCCGACCGGCGGGTGTTCGGGCTGCGTGCGGCTGACCTGGTCTTTGACCCCACACTCGCCTGCTGCGGGGTTGGCGGCCCGGTGGCGGCGACCGCCGCAGCGGTCCTGCGCCACCGGTGGCGGCCGCGTCCCCCCGTCGCCGCCGCGCCCCCGCCGGTCGGGGACGGGCGGGCAGGGCTTACCCCTAAGCCGCACCATGCTCGGCGACCACGAGTCGCCTTACGTGGGTCGTTTCGCCTGCGACTGGCCTCGACTTGCAACCACAGACCCGCGCGCAGCCCGCCCCCACCCTACCGGCCCCAGGCGGGCTAACGACGGAGCACGGCCGGCGTGGGGCTGGGGTCCCCGCCCTCCGGAGGAGCCCGGGGTTGGGGCCCCGGGCGGGCCAACAGCCCAGTACGGCCGGCGTGGGGCTGGGGCCCCACGCATCGGAGGAGCCTGGGGCTGGGGCCCCAGGCGGGCTAACGACGGAAGGCCTCGGTGACGCAGGCCAGCACCAGGCGGACGCCGAGGACGGGCACCGCCAAGGGGAGGGCCAGCCGCCGCCAGCCCTCGGTGCTCCGGGCGGCGAAGCGCAGGGCCGAGCGGTGGTGGGCCAGCAACATGCGGTAGGGATGGCGCTGGCGCGACACCCCCTCGGTGTGGGTGACCACGGCGCTGGGCTCCACCCCCACCCCCCAACCGGCCCGGTGGGCCCGCCAGCAGAGGTCCATGTCCTCGGCGAACATGAAGTAGGACTCGTCGAACCCCCCCAGCTCTTCCAGGGCCGACCGCCGGGCCAGGAAGCAGGCGCCGGACACCCAGTCGGCGGTAGCCACCCCGTCGCCTCCGGCGTCCAGCGGCCGGTAGCGCCGGCTGAAGCGGTTGTCCGGCTCGATCAGGGCCAGCAGAGCGTGGCCGGCGGCGTCCACCATGGAAGGGAACCGGCGGACGGAGGGGTAGACCTTCCCGTCGGGAGTCACGATGCGCGGCCCCACCAGCGCCCAGGAGGGCTCGGCGTCGAGCGCCGCCACCAGGGCCGCCACCGCCCCGGGATGCACCCGGAGATCAGGGTTGCAGACCAGCACGTACTCACTGGCCCCCCCGCGCCCGGTGGCCGCCACCCCGCGGTTGGCCCCCGCCCCGTAGCCCACGTTCTGCCCCGGCACCACCAGCGACACCGCCGCCGGCCCAACCGAGCCGGGCGGCAGCCCGGCCGGCGTGGGGCAGGGGCCCCACGCAGCGGAGGAGGTCGGGACTGGGGCCCCGGCCGGGCCAAACGGCAGCCCGGCCCGGGCCAGCGCCTCGGCGGCGGCCGGCGGCCCGTTGTCGACCACCACCACCTGGGAGACTCCCTCGGCCAGCAGGGAGGCCACGGAACCAACCAGCGAGTCGCCGGACCGGTAGTCGACCACCACCGCCGCCACTCGCCCGGCCGGTGTCGTGGAGCCCGCCGCCACCGGGTCCGGCACCACCGGGGCGGCCATCTCAGTAGTCCCTCGTGAAGCGGAACCGCACCAGTGCCCTCAGCGCCCCGAACCCGTCCCGCCAGGTGATCTTCTTGCCCTCGTCCACCTCCCGGCCGGCGTAGGAGATGGGCACCTCGTAGATGCGGTAGCCCCGGCGTAGCACCTTGGCCGTGATCTCGGGCTCGAAGTCGAACCGGTCGGAGACCACGGTGACGCCGTCGAGCACCCGGCGGTCGAACAGCTTGTAGCAGGTCTCCATGTCCGAGAGAGTCGAGGAGTAGAGGACGTTGGTGACCAGCGAGAGGAACCGGTTGCCGATCCAGTGCAGGGGCATCATGTTCTTGCGCTCGCCGGTGAAGCGGCTGCCGTAGACCACCACCGCCTTGTGCCTCAGCACCGGGTCGAGCAGGCGGGGCCAGTCGCCCGGGTCGTACTCCAGGTCGGCGTCCTGGACCAACACCAGGTCGCCCCGGGCCTCGGCCAGGCCGGTGCGGATGGCCGCCCCCTTGCCCTGGTTCCGCTCGTGGGTCACCACCCGCACGGTGGAGTCCTCGATGGCGGCCAGCACCTTGTCGGTGCCGTCGGTCGACCCGTCGTCCACCACCACCACGTCGACCACCAGCGGCACCTCGACGGCCCGCACCCGGCGCACGATCTCGGCCACGGTGGTGCGCTCGTTGTAGACCGGCACGATCACCGTCAGGGTGCGGTAGTCCTTCGGCTCCAGCGACCGCTCAGCCACGACAGCCCCCTACCGTCCGGGCCGCTGCCTGGCCGGCTGGCTCGCCTGCCCGGCCTCCCGCCACCAGGCCGGCGAAGTGCTCGACCGTCCGGGCCAGCCCCTCGTCCAGGGAGGTGGTCGGCTCCCAACCGAGCGCCTGCCGGGCCAACGCGATGTCCGGGCACCGCCGGGTCGGGTCGTCGGTGGGCAGCGGCCGGAACACCACCTCCGACCGGGAGCCGGTGGCGGCCAGCACCCGCCGGGCTAAGTCCAGCACGGTGCGCTCGTCGGGGTTGCCGATGTTGACCGGGCCGGTGAGGTCCGAGTCGAGCAGGGCCAGCAGCCCCCCCACCTCGTCGTCCACGTAGCACAGGCTGCGGGTCTGCGACCCGTCCCCGTACACGGTCAGCGGTTCTGTGGCCAGGGCCTGCACCGCGAAGTTGGAGACCACCCGGCCGTCGCCCGGGGCCAACCGGGGACCGTAGGTGTTGAAGATCCGGACGATGGCCACGTCCTGCCCCTCCGCCCGGTGGGCGGCCATGGTCAGGGCCTCGGCGAACCGCTTGGCCTCGTCGTAGACGCTGCGCGGCCCCACCGGGTCCACGTTGCCCCGGTAGCTCTCCACCTGGGGGTGGACCGCCGGGTCGCCGTAGATCTCGCTGGTCGAGGCCAGGAGGAAGCGGGCCTTGTGGGTCCCGGCCAGCGCCAGCAGCCGGCGGGTGCCCTCGCTGCCGGCGGCCAGCGTGGCCATGGGCCGGCGCAGGTAGGCGGGGGGCGAAGCCGGGCTGGCCAGGTGGCAGACCGCGCCGACCGGCCCCTCCACCGGCACCTCCCGGCTCACGTCGGCCTCCACCAGCGAGAAGCCGTCGTGCTCGAGCAGGTGGGCCACGTTGTCCCGGCTGCCGGTCGACAGGTCGTCCAGGCACACCACCTCGTCGCCCCGGGCCAGCAGCCGGTCGCAGAGGTGGGAACCAAGAAAGCCGGCCCCGCCGGCCACGACTACTCGCATGGCCCGCCTGGGCGCCCCAACCCAGGCTCCTCCAGAGCACGGGGACCCCCAGCCCCGTGCCCGGCCGTGGTCCTCGACGGCCCGGTCGGGGTCACGGCCGGCCGATCCCGGTGTAGCCGAAGCCCAGCCGGCGCAGGGCCGCCGGGTCGAGCAGGTTCCGGGCGTCGACCACCGAGGGGACGGCCATGAGGTCGGCCACCTTGGCGAAGTCCAGCCCCCGCAGCTCGTCCCACTCGGTGAGCAGCACCGCCACCCGGGCCCCCCGGCAGGCTTCGTAGGGGTCGGCGCAGAGGGTCATCCCGGCCAGGTCGGCCGGCATCGGGTCAGCCGGGGCCACCGTGGGGTCGTAGGCCCGCAGCCGGGCCCCCAGGGCGAGCAGCCGCCCGGCCACGGCCAGGGCCGGCGAGCTGCGCCGGTCGTCGGTCCCCGCCTTGAAGGTGAGGCCCCACGCCGCGACGTCGACCCCCTCCAGGGAGCCCCCGGCCGCCGCCGCCACCTTGGCCACCACCCGGTCGAGCTGCTCGTCGTTGGCGGCGATGGCCGCCCGGAGCAGGGCGAAGTCGTAGCCGGCCACCTCGGCGATGTGCACCAGGGCGCTGGTGTCCTTCGGCAGGCAGGAGCCGCCCCACCCCGGCCCGGGCCGCAGGAACTCGAACCCGATCCGCCGGTCGTAGCCCAGGCCCAGGATCAGGTCGCGTACGTCCGCCCCCACCGACTCGCAAAGGCTGGCCAGCGCGTTGACGAAGCTCAGCTTGGTGGCCAGGAAGGCGTTGGAGGCGTACTTGATGGTCTCGGCGGTCATCGTGTCGGTGACGATCAGCGGCGCCCCGGTCGCCGCGAACAGCTCCCCCACCCGCACCGCCGCCTGCCGGTCGTCGGCCCCCACCACCACCCGGTCGGGGTGGAGGCTGTCGTGCACGGCCGTGCCCTCGCGGAGGAACTCGGGGTTCGACACCACGGTGATGTCGGTCCGTCCGGTCACCCGCTCCACCAGCAGGGCCGTGCCCACCGGCACCGTGGACTTGTTCACCACCACGGCCCCCGGCTCGAGGTGGTCGGCGATCTCCCCGGCCGCCGCCTCCACGTAGGAGAGGTCAGCCGACCCGTCACTGCCCTCGGGGGTGGGCACGCAGAGGAACACGTAGCCGGCGCCGGCCACCGCCTCGACGGCCCGGCCCACGAAGCGCAGGGTGCCCCGCTCGGTCCCCTCGCGCACCAGGGCGTCGAGGTCGCGCTCGACGATCGGCAGCTCCCCCCGCCGGAGCCGGGCCAGCCGCTCGGGGTCGTGCTCGGCGCACACCACCCGGTGGCCGAAGTGCGACAACGTCGCCGCGGTGGGCAGCCCGACGTAGCCGGCGCCGACCACCGCCACCGCCTGCTGCCCGCCGTGGGGCTTCGGCACGCCGCCCCGGCCGCCGGTCATGCGGCACCTGCCGTGGCGCCCACCGCGGCCACCAGCCGTTCCAGCCCGTCATGCCATACCGGCAGGAGCGGCAGGCCGGCCAGGCGCAGGGCGGCGTTGTCGAGCACCGAATTGGCCGGGCGGGGGGCGGGGCGGGGCGGGGCGAGGTCGGCGGTGGCGATCGGCTCCACCCGGCTCGCCACGTGGCCAGCGGCGGCCAACACCGCCTGCACGAAGCCGTACCAGGTGGTGGCCCCCTGGTTGGTGACGTGGTACACACCGGAGAGGCGATCGGTGGCCAGGGTCACCACGGCCGGCGCCAGGTCGGCGGTGAAGGTGGGCGAGCCGTGCTGGTCGTCGACGAAGCGCAGCGGGCCGTCGCCGGCGGCCAGTCGCAGGGCGGTCTTGACCATGTTGGCCCCGCCCGCCCCGCACACCCACGAGGTCCGCACCACGGTGGCCCCGGGCGGGCACTCCTGCTCCCCCCCGAGCTTGCTCCGGCCGTACACCGAGAGGGGGGCCGGGCGGTCCCACTCGACGTAGGGGCGCTCGGTCGTGCCGTCGAAGACGTAGTCGGTGGACACGTAGACCAGGTGGGCCCCGTAGTGCCGGCAGGCCTCGGCCACGTGGCGGGTCCCCAGGGCGTTGACGGCGAAGGCCCGGTCCGGGTCGAGCTCGCAGGCGTCGACCGCGGTCCAGGCGGCGGCGTGCACCACCACGTCGGGCCGCAGCCCCTCCACCGCCGCCAGCACCGCCGATCGCTGCTCCACCGGCAGGGCGTCGTGGTCCGCCCCCACCACCTCGGTGCGGGGCGACCCCGGTCCCTCGGGGCCGTAGAGCGACCACCGGCGCCCGCCGGCCGGCACGGCACCCCCGAAGGCGGCGACCAGGTCCTGCCCGAGCTGCCCGCCCGCCCCGGTCACCAGCACCTTCACCGGCGGCACCGCCCGCCCGTCACCCGCCCTCCGGTCACCCGCCGGCCCGGGCCCACTCGCCCTCGGCCACCGGCGCCCGGTCGAGCAGCGGCCGCCACCAGGCCTCCCGGTCGGCGTACCAACGGACGGTCTCGGCCAGCCCCTCGGCGAAGGAGATCTCGGGCCGCCAGCCCAGCTCCCGCTCGATCTTCGAGGAGTCGAGCAGGTAGCGGCGGTCGTGGCCCGGCCGGTCGGGGACGATCTCCTTCAGCGACGCCGGCTGGCCCAGCTCCCCCAGCACCAGGTCGGCGATCTCCTCGATGCTGGCCTCCACCCCGCTGCCCACGTGGTACGTCTCGCCCAGCCGGCCCCGGTCCAGCACCGCCTCCACCGCCCGGCAGTGGTCCAGCACGTGCAGCCACTCCCGGCGGTTCTGGGTGGAGGCGTACAGGGTGAGGGGCTCGTCGGCCAGGGCGTGGGTGGTGAACACCGGGATGACCTTCTCGGGGAACTGGTAGGGGCCGTAGTTGTTGCAGCAGTTGGTGATGGTGACCGGGAGCTCGAACGTCTCCCAGTAGGCCCGCACGGCGTGGTCGGCCCCGGCCTTGGAGGCGTTGTAGGGCGTGCGGGGCCGGTAGGGGCTCTCCTCGCTGAACCGCTCGTCGCTGTCGAGAGCCAG
>JASHWO010000125.1 GCA_030044045.1 Acidimicrobiales bacterium | reverse complement strand
CACCGGCCGGGACGGCGGACAGGACACACAGGGTGCTGGCTCAAGGCTCCTATCAGGTCACGTCCGTCCGACCGGCTGGTGCGCGTCCCTGGCCAGGACGGGATCGACAGATCAGCAGCAAGGCACGAAGCCAGTCACACATTTCGAGTCAGATCCCGCCCCGTTCCAGGGACCCCACCATCATGTGTGTCACACCCTCCCGGCATGTTCTCTCCGTCAGCGCGACCGATGCCGTACCACCAGGAAGGGGATACCGATGCCTGCTGCCATGCTCACCATCGACTGCGACCAGTGCTCGCTCCGGGGAACGGACGCCTGCCAGGACTGCGTGGTGACGTTCCTGCTCGACCGCGAGCCGGACGACGCCGTCGTGATCGACGCCGAGGAGGCCCGGGCCATGCGCATGCTGGAGCGGGCCGGCCTGCTGCCCTCTCTCCGCTTCGTCGCCGCCGGGGCCTGAGCGCTACCGCGCCCGCTGCCAGCATGCGCATGGCCCGGGTGGAGGGGAGGGTCCGATCGCTCACCGGATGTTACAGTTATTACAGATACATCGGGAGGTGACGATGCCCCGGACGAGCGTGACGAAGCAGGCGGTCAAGGTAGAGGCGGCGAGCGAGGAGGCTCGTTCGGCCGATGCAGTGGTCGAGGCGATGGCTGGGGAGGGCACCGAAGGCGTGGTGCTGTCGTTCCCGGATGGCCGCAGTGTGACCCTGCCGCCGGCCCTGGTCGACGTCGTACGGACGACCGCGGGCGAACTGGCCAACGGGCAGTCGGTGACGATCCTGCCGCTCGAGACCGTGCTGACGCCGGCCGAAGCGGCGGAGTTGCTCGGCCTGTCCCGCCCGTTCGTGGTCCGGTTGCTGGACGAAGGTGACATCCCTTCCGAGCGTCTGCCCGGCAGCCGGCACCGCCGGGTCAAGCTCTCTGACGTTCTGGCGTTCAGCGCCCGCCGGGAGCGCTACCAGGAAGGCCTGCGCCGGATCACCGAGGCGGTGGCCGAGGCGGACCTTCCGTACTGATCTGTGCGGCGAGTCTTTGTCGACACCAGCGTCCTGTTCCCGTTCTCGGTGATGAACCTGTTCTTGGAGCTGACGGAAGGCCGTGTCCACCAGGTTCTGTGGACCGACGAGCTACTGGCCGAGTGGGAACGGGTCATTGTCCGTGAGCAGCGTCGGACGCCGGACACCGCTGCCTCCGTGGTCGGCGCTATCCAGGAGTTCTTCGCCGACTGCCGTATCGACCCGGAGGCATACCGCCATCTGATCGATCAGATGCCTGGTAGCGATCCCGACGATCGACCGCACATGGCGGCGGCAGTGGGTGCCGGTGTCGACGTGCTGGTGACCGCCAACCTGGCTGACTTTCCCGCCGGTCCATTGCGGTGTCTGGGGGTGAGGGCCATGGATCCGGACACCTACTTGGTCGAGTTGTTCGAAGATCTACCCGACGAGCTCATGGCTGCAGTGGTTCGGATGGCCGCCAAGCGGACGCGGCCGCTGACCACGGCGGACGAGCTCGTGGCGGCATTTCGGGGCGCCGGCCTCCGGCAGTTATCGACCCGACTCGAGCGACGACTGAAGCTGTCCGGTCGAGCGGAGCGTGCTCCAGGAGCCGGTGGCTGAGGCACCGCATCGTGGCCGTCGCCCTCTGGCGGCCGTCGCCGCGGCGCCCGCGGTGGGGGCGCTATGTCGAGGTGCAGGGGTCGTACCAGGGCTGTTCGCCGTCGGCGTTGTACAGGGCGATGGCCAGGTCGTCCTGCTCCGCCGGCGTGGCCTGGTCGGGCGGCACGCCCACCAGGTTCGGCTGCCCGGCCAGCAGCGCCGCCTCGTTCCACGTCGACTGGCTGAACTGGAAGGCGCCCATGTACTCGCCGTTCGGCGAGACCGCCTGGTAGTTGCCGCTGGACTCGGCCTGCACCACGCACTGCAGGAACGGGGGCAGTGCCGGGAGCGCTGTCCCGCCGCCGGCGGGCGCACCGGCGCCCGGCGAGGGCGACGAGGTCGAGCCGGCGCTCGAGCTGGAGCTGCCGGGAGCGTTGGCCTGGACAGCGGCGTCCTGCGAGGCCAGGACGGCCGCCCGGGCTCGAGCCGCCGCCACTGCCGCCGCGGCAGCCGCCGCCTCTGCCGCCTGCTGCTGCGCGACGGCCACCGCCAACTGCCCGTTCACCGTGGCGCCCTGCTGCTGCAACTGCTGCTCGGTGCCTTCCGCCTGCTGGAGCAGTGTCTGGGCCTGCGACTGCGCCGCCTGGTCCTGCGCCTGCACCCGCTGGAGCGACACCTGCTGGGCCAGCAGCACGTTGCGGTCGCCGCGGAGATGGTCCACTGCGTCCGACACGTTGCTCGACAGCACGTGCTGGTACTCGGAGCGGCTGCCGTCGTTCGACTGGTCGGCGAAGAGTGCTGTGACGCCGGTCGACGCCCCGCCCTTCTCGTAGGCGCTCACCGCGGCGCTCCGCAACACGATCATGTCGTGCCTCACGCGTCGCTGGTCGTGGTCGATGGCCGCCTGCGTCTGCTGGGCCAGCGCCGCATCCTGCTGCACCCGGGCCATGGCCATCCCGTACTGCTGCTGGTACCCGCCGATCTGGAGCTGTTCGAGCAGCATCTCCCTGGAGATCTGGGCTGCTTCCGCCTGGAGGCTCGACACCTGGTCGGCGCCCGCGGGCGCGGTGAAAGCCGACAGCGTCGCACTGATCGACGCGCCGGCGAAGAGCACACACGCAAGCGAGGACCGGATCGCCGCTGCCCACGTGCGCTCCCGGTGTGCCGGGGGGTTCCCGGCCGCGGGGGCACCGCTGTCTTCGGTCACGGGAGCACCTGCCTAGTGGAAGCGCCGTCACCGGGTCAAGTGCGTGCACGGGGCTGCAGGAGGCCGGGGGTCCCCGGTTGACACGCCGCCCGCCCGGCGCACCAGACTTGGCAGCGGTGAGCCGCCACCTGCTCGTCACCAACGACTTCCCGCCGAAGGTCGGCGGCATCCAGAGCTACCTGTGGGAGCTGTGGCGCCGGCTCGACCCGGACACCTTCGCCGTGCTGACTGCCAGCTCCCATCCCGACGCGGCGCGCTTCGACGCCGAGCAGGCGGCGCGTGGCTTCCACGTCGAGCGCGTGCCCGGCCGCATCCTGTTCTTCCCCACGCCGGCGGCCCGCCGCCGGGTGCGGGAGGCGGCGGCCCGGGCCGGTGCCTCGCTGGTGGTGCTGGACCCGGCGCTCCCCCTCGGGTTGCTCGGCCCGGGGCTGGACCTCCCCTACGCGGTGGTGCTCCACGGCGCCGAGGTGACGGTGCCCGGCCGGCTGCCCGTCTCGCGCCAGGCCCTGGCCCATGTCGTCCGCCGGGCGGCGCTCGTCGTCTCGGCCGGCGGCTACCCGGCGGCCGAAGGGGCGCGGGCCACCGGTGGCCGGATGCCGCCGGTGGTGGCCGTACCGCCGGGCGTGGACTGCGAGCAGATCGTGCCCCTCGACGCCGCGGGGCGGGCGGCGGCCCGCCGCCGGCTCGGGCTGCCGCCCGATGGCCTACTGGTGGCTGCGGTGAGCCGGCTCGTTCCCCGGAAGGGCATGGACGTGCTGGTCGACGCGGCCGCCCGCCTGGCCCCGTCCTTCCCCGACCTGGTGGTGGCCGTGGCCGGGGCCGGCCGCCAGGCGCCGGCGCTGGCGGCGCGGGTGGCGGCCACCGGTGCACCGGTCCGGCTGCTCGGGCGGGTGTCCGACGGCGACAAGGCGTCGCTGCTCGGCGCGGCCGACGTCTTCGCCATGCCCTGCCGGAACCGGTGGCTCGGCCTGGAACAGGAGGGGTTCGGCATCGTGTACCTGGAGGCGGCGGCGGCCGGCGTGCCGCAGGTGGCCGGGGAGAGCGGCGGTGCCGCCGAGGCGGTGGAGGACGGGGTGACCGGGTTCGTGGTGGCCCGGCCCGAGGATCCGTCCGAGGTGGCCCTGGCCCTCCGCCGGCTCCTGGCCGACGAGCCGCTCCGGCGCCGGATGGGCGAGGCCGCCCGCCGGCGGGCGGCAGCATCCTTCGACTACCGCCTGCTCGCCCCTAGGCTGGCCCGGTCGCTGGCGGCCGCCGTGGCCTGACCGGGCTCGGCGGCGCCCGGCGGTGGCCGACGCGTAGGGTGTGGTCCCCGGCGGTGACGAGGAGGACGAGGTGGCGGAGCAGGCCACGGAGCACATGAGCGTGACGGCGCCGCCCGAGCGGTGCTTCGCCGTCGTCGCCGACATCGAGCGCTATCCGGAGTGGGCCGCCGACATCAAAGAGGTCACGGTCCACGAGCGGGATGCCGACGGCCGGCCCTCGCTGGTCACTTTCCGAGCGGCGGCGTTCGGGCGCAGTACCAGCTACACCCTTGCCTACGACTACGGACGGGCGCCCCGGATCCTGGCCTGGAAGCTGACTCAGGGCGACATCACCACCAAGCTCGACGGGAGTTACGCCTTCGAGGGTGCCGGGGGCGGCGGCACCGACATCACCTACCACCTCGAGGTGGAGCTGCGGGT
>JASHWO010000124.1 GCA_030044045.1 Acidimicrobiales bacterium | reverse complement strand
CAGCGCCGAGATCTGGGCCCGCGACACCGGCTGGCGGTAGGCCACGATGGCCAGGGTCTCCAGCGCCGCCGTGGACAGCCGGTGGGAGACGTCGCGGTTGGCGTAGCGCTCCACGTACGCCGCCAGGTCGGGATGGGTCTGGTAGCGCAGGCCGCCGGCCACCCGCACCAGCACGAACCCCCGCCCCTGGGCCAGGTACCACCCGGCCAGCTCGTCGCAGGCCGCCTCGACCCGCTCCACCGGCTCCTCCAGCAGCTCGGCCAGGAGCCGGGCCGGCACCGGCTCCACGGCCACCAGCAGCACGGCCTCCAGGGCCCGGCGCAGCTCCTCGTCGCTCACAGCTACCAGCTACCCGTCGTAGTCGTCGGCGCCGACCAGGGCCGTGGCTAGCTCGCGGTCGGCGCCGATCCAGTCCACCTCCAGGTCGCCGAAGACCACACCCTGGCCCAGGGTCACCTTGCCCAGCTTGCACAGCTCGAGCAGGGCCAGGAAGTGCACGATGACCTCCATCCGCGAGGCCAGGTGCCCGGTCAGCTGGCGGAAGGTGGTACGGCCCCGCCCGGGCAGCGACCCGGCCAGCACCAGCACCGTCTCGGAGACGGTGACCGTGTCCACGGTGACGTGGGAGAGGTCGACCTGGGGAGCCGGCCGCTCGGCGGTGGCCCGCAGGTACGCCTGGGCCAGCTGCTCGGCCGTCACCCCGGCCAGCAGGTCGGGGGCGTGCACCACGAACCCCTCGTCCAGCCCCACCTCCCGGGGCACCGAGCGGGCGGCCAGCTCGGAGAGGGCCACGAAGGCGTCGGCCGCCGCGGCGTAGGCCCGGCACTCCAGCAGCCGGGCCAGCAACAGATCCCGCTCCTCCCAACCAACCAGCTCCTCGTCCTCCTCCACGGCGTCGGGCCCCGGCAGCAACCGCTGGGACTTGAGCTCGACCAGGATGGCCGCCACCAGGAGGAACTCCGACAGCACGTCCAGCGACAACGAGTCCCGGTGCTCGACCAGCTCGGCCACGAAGGCGTCGACCACCGGCGCCAGGGGGATGTCCAGCACGTCCAGCTCGTGCGTGCTCACCAGGTGCAACAGGAGGTCCACCGGCCCCTCGAAGGCCGGCGTGGAGACGACGTAGGCCACGGCCCCCGACCCTACCCAACCCCACGCCGGCCCCCGCGCACCCCCTGGCTACCATGTCCCGCCATGGTCAGAGTGCTCTCCGGCGTCCAGCCCTCCGGCGACTTCCACCTGGGGAACTACCTGGGCGCGCTGCGCCAGTGGGTGGCCCACCAGCACGACCACGACGCCTTCTACTGCATCGTCGACCTGCACGCCCTCACCCTGGACATCGACCCGGCGACGCTGCGGGCCCGCACCGAGGACGCGGCGCGCCACCTGCTGGCCGCCGGCCTCGACCCCGACACGCTCTTCGTCCAGAGCCACGTGCCCGAGCACCCCCGGCTGGCCTGGCTGCTGGAGTGCACGGCCACCATGGGCGAGCTGCACCGGATGACCCAGTTCAAGGACAAGGGCCGCGGGCAGGAGTCGGTGCGGGTGGGCCTGTTCACCTACCCGGTGCTGATGGCCGCCGACATCCTCCTCTACGACGCCGCCCGGGTCCCGGTCGGCGACGACCAGCGCCAGCACCTGGAGCTGGCCCGGGAGGTGGCCGTCCGCTTCAACCACCGCTACGGCCCCACCTTCACCGTGCCCGAGGCGGCCATCCCCACCGTGGGGGCCCGGGTCATGGACCTCCAGCACCCCGAGCGCAAGATGTCCAAGTCGGTGTCGTCGCCCCTCGGCACGGTGGGCGTGCTGGACGACCCGAAGGAGATCGAGCGCAAGGTGCGGAAGGCGGTGACGGACACCGACGGCGAGGTCCGCTACGACCCGGAGGCGAAGCCCGGCCTCGCCAACCTGCTCCAGATCCTCGCGGCGGCCACCGACCGGCGCCCCGAGGACGTGGCCGGGGGGTACCAGCGCTACGGCGACCTCAAGCGGGACGTGGCCGAGGCCCTGGCCGAGCTGTTGCGGCCGGTCCGGGAGCGCCACGCCGAGCTCACCGACGACCCCGGCGCGGTGCGGCGGGTGCTGGCCGACGGCGCGGCCCGGGCCCACGAGGTGGCCGGCGGCACCTACGCCCGGGCGGCCGAGGCCATCGGGCTGTTGCCGGCCTAACCGACCAGGAGGCCCAGCCGCGCCGCCCACCAGTTGTAGAGGTGGCCGTAGAGCCAGGTGAGGGGGCCCGGGTTCAGGTAGAAGTTCAGCAGCAGCAGCCCGATCAGGATGGGCATGGTGTAGGGCCGGATCCGCAGGTACGCCGGCCACCAGGCCCGGGGCAGCAGGCGCTCGAAGAGCACCGAGCCGTCGAGGGGCGGCACCGGGATCAGGTTGAACACGGCCAGCCACACGTTGACCAGCCCCAGGTAGAAGGCGACCTCCGCCCACAGCGCGCCGAACGTCCCCTCCGGCGTGATGGTGCCGGCGCCGTGGAACGCCCGGAACACCGCCCAGGCCACGGCGGCCAGCAGCACGTTGGTGGCCGGCCCGGCCAGGGAGACCACCACGCCGTTGTTCCGCGGGCTGCGCAGGCGGCCCACGTTCACCGGCACCGGCTTGGCCCAGCCGAACATGCCGATGCCGCTCAGCGCCAGGAGCGCCGGCACGATCAGCGTGCCCACCGGGTCCACGTGGGCCAGCGGGTTCAGGGTGAGCCGGCCGGCCCGCTTGGCCGTGTCGTCGCCGAAGGCCAGGGCCACCCACCCGTGGGCGATCTCGTGGAGGATGATGGAGGGCACCACCACGCAGAACAGGACGATCTCGGTCCCGGTGATCTTGTGCGCCCGCGCCAGGATGACCACCACCGCCACGATGGCGATGGCCCAGATCGTCGCCTTGGGGTTGTCCCGGAAGCC
>JASHWO010000123.1 GCA_030044045.1 Acidimicrobiales bacterium | reverse complement strand
GATGCAGTGGCGGGGCGCCGTGGCCGGCGTGGCCGTGTACGGATAGCGCAGGCGCTGCCTGTCCGCTGGGCCGTTCACGCCACGTCCAGCTCGAAGCCGGGCGGCCGACCGACGAGCCCCACCCGGGCGCTGGCCGCCTTCCACAGCAGGGCCGGCTCCAGGTCGCCCAGGCCGGTGGAGAGGGCCAGGCCCCGGCGCTCCAGCTCCCGGGCGATCTGCAGCTGGTGGTCGTCGACGTGCTCGCCGTGGCGAGCCTGGCGGGGCACCAGCAGGGGCGCCCGGCCGGCCCGCATGGCGGTGAGGGCCGAGCCCACCCCGGCGTGGGAGACCACCAGGTCGGCACCGGCCATGGCCGCCGCCAGCTCCCGCTCGGGCACGAAGTCGCGGGCCTCGATCCCCAGCCCGGCCACGTCGGTGGCGCCGGTCTGCCAGAACACCTCGGTACCGGACGGCAATGCCGCCAGCACCCCCCGGACCAGGCGGGGGAAGCCGTAGGCGCTGGTGCCCACGGTCACCACCACCCGCCGCAGCCGGGACGGTGCCGAGGGGGCCGGGACGAAGCGGTCGAGCACCGAGCCCCGGTACGCCCAGCCCTTCCGGCGCCACCAGCGGTAGGGGCTGTAGCAGCGCACGCCGGGCAGGCGCTCGAGGATGGTGCCGCTGAGCGACGGCCCGCTGACCCGGGTCGGGCTCTCGATGAAGTGGGCCCGCACGCCGCGGCTCCGGGCGGCGGCCAGGAAGGGGACCCCCATCAGGGGCCCGGTGGTGACCACGTCGGTCCAGCGGTCGAGGGCCAAGACGTGGCGGGCGTAGCGCAGGTTGGCCACGGTGGCCCGCACGTCCCGGGGGGCGGCCGGCGGGGCGAACAACCGCTGTTCGGTGGCCAGCAGGGAGCGGGCATGGGGGGTGTCGCAGGTGACCCAGGTCACATCGCCGTCGACCGCCGACAGGCGGGGCCGGAGCTGCCACAACTCCTCCAGGTGGCCTCCGGTGCCGGCCACGAGCAAGATCGCCACCAGGGAGTTCTCCCACGGGGACGTCTCCACCCCGTCCCTGGTCCGTCCCTCGACGGCCAGGGACGGTTACAATCCCTATTGCAAGCCGGTTCGGAAGAACCCACCGCCATGCCGAGAATGCACCGGCCGGCGCCAGCTCGGCGCCGGCCACCCGAGCCACGACCAGGGAGGTGGCCACGATGGCGTTGACCACCACGAGCACCGCCCCGATCACCACCATTCAGCGGCCGCCGGGGCCGAGCATGGCCCAAGAGGTTCACCGGCCTACCGGTCCCGCCGCGCCGCCGAACGCTCGCTCCGTTCCTTCTCAGGCATTGACCCAGCCTGATAGTAAATCTTAGTTTCCCGGACTGTAGAGAGTGGCGCTCCCTCTCTGCAACCTACGGTCAAGTCCACGGACGCGGTACGACGATCACCGCGCCAACCCGTCGCCGATGATCAGACGACGGCTTCGAGCTCGGCGGTCACCATCACACTTGTCACGGCGCGAGAACGTATCTGTGCGGTGTGTACGTGGTCTCCGAGAGGCCTGGTGGGAGCTTGTCTCGCTGACACAGCCACCTCGTACCCTCGTCGGGGTGGACGAGGATGAGGATTTCCCGTCGCTGGCCGTCGTGCTCGCGCAGGTCGCGGCAGAGCGGGGGACGATGAACGCGCACGCCGAGAGTCTCGACGGCAAGGCTGGCGTCGTTTTGGGCTTCGCTGGTGTGCTGGTGGGACTTGGCGCCACGGCACAGGTCGCTGTCTCGGGCAGAGTCATCTTCCAGATAGGACTCGCGGTTGCGGTCGTTGCCGCCCTCCTCGCGGCATGGGCGTTCCTCCCTCGTCGCTACCCGGTGCTGGAGGTGGAGCGGCTCCGGCAGGCCAACCTCACCGCGTCGGAGGCGGAGACGCGCCTCGATCTGCTGGACACCCAGATCGTGATGGTCAGGGAAGCCGCGACGTTGGTCAGGCAGAAGGGATGGCGGGTCCGTGCCGCCGTCGGCTCTCTGGCCGTCGCTGCCGCCCTGATCGTCGCCGGTATACTCGCTCCCATGGGAGGTCGGTTGCATGCCTGACGAGAAGGCGCCGCAACGAGCGCCAGCCTCGCAACCGACGAAGAGTCGGCCCGAGCCCCCTCCTTTTCGGCCGAACAAGGATCTCATCGGCTATATCGAGAAGGGTCAGAAGCCGCCCGTTCGGCCGGCCCCACCGTCCGAGAAGCGATAGCGACCGCTGCCCTTAGGGCTTCCTCGCTGGTCGGCCCCTGGGCGGGTTCTATCGGCCGGGAGCATGTTGGCGTCCGGTCGCAAGTCGTGTCGGCGTCCTTCAAGGCACGCCACACCGCGCTCGCCGCTACCCGCAGGTCTCCGGCCACCCACTCTGCGGATTGCCCCTCTGGGTAGGGCTTGGCGGCCGTGTTGACGTCGTCCTGCTGGAGCTGTGCCGCAGCACCGTCCCGAGCGGCGGCAGGCAGAGTACCGGGCCATCTACCTGGGTAAACGCCTGCCTGCCCACCGTCGAAGGTGGTCTCGTACTGTGACAAGGGAAGACCTCCTTGTCATTTCGCCAAATCAGATGAATCCCTTGCCTACGGGCGTTCCCAGACGGAGACGTGCTTCGGGCTATCGCCGGTGAACGGCGTCCGGTCCCAGTCGGCCCAGCGCTCGGACGGCACCATGCCGGCCATCTCGGCCATCAGGTCCAGCTCCGCCGCCCAGGCGAACCGGAACGGCGTCTCGAACCGATGCGCCTGCCCGTTGCTGAAGATGTAGTGGTGCGAGACCCCGCGCTGGGCGGCGACGTCCAGCGTGTCGAACCCGAGGTGGCCCGGGCGGACGTCGAACGGCACCGCTGCCGCACCGGGAGGGAACCGCCGCAGGTCCGGTACCCACAGCTCCACGACGAAGCGGCCGCCCGGACGCAAGTGGCGCGCCGCGTTGCGGAACGCCGCCACCCACTCCGACTGCTCGAGCAGGTTCGAGATGCTGTTGTAGACCACGTAGACCAGCGTGAACTCGCCGGGAACGAACGTCGTGGCGAAGTCGCCCACCACCGTGGTGACGGCCTCGGCACCCGGCTTGGCCCGGAGCTGGTCGATCATGTCCGCCGAGATGTCGATGCCGGACACCTCGACGCCGCGCCGGCTGAGCGGCAGGGCCACCCGACCCGTCCCGACCCCGAACTCCAGCGCCGGACCACCCTGTGCCGCGGCAGCGAGGAACGCCGCCGTCCTCTCCAGGAGCGCGGGGTCGTACATCTCGGGGGAGCCGGCGTCGTACCCTTCGGCAACCGGACCGACGAACAGGTTCTGCGGCACGGCCATGAGTATCACCCGCGCCGGCCCTACCCGGCCGGCACGGCACGGCACGGCACGGCACGGGGGCACGCCGGGCGGGCGGTGGAGGGAGTCAGGCCTGGTCGAGGCTGGCCCGTAGCCGGCTGACCGCCGGCGAGGGGGCCACCTGGAGCTCGGCCAGCGTGCGCTCGGCCCGCTCCAGGGCGTCCAACGCCCGGCCCCGGTTGCCCGACGCCAGGTGGATCTCGGCCATGCGCAGGTGGTGGCGCTCGTTGTAGGGATCGGCCTGGGCCAGCCGGTCCAGCAGCACGAGCGCCTCGCCTTGGCGGTCGCCGGCCAGCGCGTCGTCGACCAGGAGGTCGAGCAGCCGCAGGTAGGTGCGGGCCACCGCCTCGCGGGGCCCGGTGGTCCAGTCGGCGTAGCGGTCGCCGGGCAGCAGCTCACCTTGGTAGTGGTCGAGGGCGGCCCGGGCCGTCTGGGCGGCCGCCGGGGTGCCGGCCTGGTCGCCGACCAGGGCCTGGTCGGCCAGGCCGGTGAAGCGGTCCACGTCGGTCACCGCGCCAGCGCCCAGGCACACGAAGTTGCCCTCCCGCACCAGCAGGTCGCCGCAAGCGGTACGCACCCGCCACAGCACGTTGCGCAGGCGCCGGGCGCCCACCCCGGGCTCGGCCTCCTCCCAGAGCAGCTCGATGAGCTCGTCGGCGGTGATCCGGGGCTGGAGGGCGACGATCTTGATGGCCTGGGTGGCCAGGCTGGGCGGGAGCTGCACCGGGACCCCCCGCTG
>JASHWO010000122.1 GCA_030044045.1 Acidimicrobiales bacterium | reverse complement strand
ACCCCGTCACGGCCGTCATCGTACGAGGACCGGCGGTCCCACAGGGCGGGCGGGCCACCACCCGGACGGCGCGGCACGCCACGCGCCGCGGACCGCCGGACGCGGCGGTCCGGCGCGGCGCGTGCGCCGGACCGCCGCGGCACACCCCTCGGGTAACCTGCGCCCGCCGGGTCGGCGGCATGGCCAGAGCCCCGGGGCAGGCGTGTGCACCCTCCTCGATTTCGCGGCAGTATGCAGATAGAGCACTGAGGGGAGGTGCGCGTTGAGCGGCATCGGAGGGACCGATCGTTCCGGCGTGCCCGGCGACGTGTCGGGCGCGGTGACCGGCGCGCTCCTCCGCCACGTGCGCGGCCGTACCGGTACCTTCGGGGTGGCCCAGATGCTCTCCGCCGCCGGGGAGCAGCGGGCCCTCGACGAGCTGGAGGACCCCCGGAGCTGGAGCTCCCACGACGAGGTGGTGGCCCTGCTGGCCGCGGCAGCACGGGTGACGGGTGAGCGGGACGTGGCTCGCCGGGTCGGCGAGGAGATGCTGCGCCAGCGCGAGCGGGCCGACGTGGCCGAGCTGTTGCGCTCGCTGGGCTCGCCGGCCGAGCTGTTGCGCAACGTCACCTCGGCGGCGTCGCGCCTGACCGCCGTAGCCCGGTTGGAGGCGTTAGAGGTGAGCCCGCAGCACGCGGTGCTCCGGGGCACCACCCGGCCCGGCCTCCCCCGCCATCCGGCCCTGTGCGAGATGACGAAAGGGCTCCTCTCACAGGTGTCAGCGGTGTTCGGCCTGGCGCCGGCCGTGGTGGAGGAGCCCGAGTGCCAGGCCCGCGGCGGCCGCTGCTGCCTGTACAGCATCACCTGGGAGGCGCCGCCCGGCGGGGCGGCCGGGACCACCACCGGGCCGGTCGAGGCGGCCCGGGATCGGCTACGGCGCATGCCGGCCGTGCTACAGGAGGTGACGGCCACGGTGGCCGAGCTGGTGGCCGACAGCGACCCGGCGCGGCTGCTCGACGCCATCGCCCGGCGGGCCGCCGCCGCCGCCGGGGCGTCACGGGTGCTGCTCCGCCTGGACCACCCGGACGGGCCGGGAGTGGGAGTCGGGGGTGGGGCGGGCGACGCCGGCACCACGATCGACACCGGGCCCACCGGCCCGGCCGGGGCGGGCGACGGGCCGGACGGGCCGGACGCGGGGATGACCGTGGAGGTGGCGTCGTCCCGCCGGCGGTACGGCTCGCTGGCCGCGCTGCCCGCCCCCGGGGCCGAGTCCACGACGGCCGACCGCAACCTGCTGTCGGTCTACGCCAACCTGGCCGCCGTCACGCTCGACCTGGCCGAGGCCACCGGCCGGGCCCGACAGGCCGACGTCACTGCCGGGGCGTTGCTGGCCCTGGCCCGGGCGCTGGCCCGCGAGGGCTCCACCAGTGGCGTGGCCCAGGCGCTGGCCGACGCCGTCCCTCCCGTGGCCGGCTGCCAGCGCTCGGCCGTGGTGCTCTGGGATCCGTTCGAGCAGAAGCTGGTCCTGGAAGCCTGGTCGACCGCGGCCGCCGCGCCGGGGCCGGCGGAGCGGCGGACCGGCAGCGAGAGCCGGGCGGGCAACCGGAGTCGGCCGCCGATGGCCGTCTCCGCTGCCGATGCCGCCATCGTCCCCGTGCTCTCCGGGTCGCGAGAGATCGTGGTGGTCGACGAGGCCACCGCCGATCCGGCCCTCCGGGCCCTGTTCGGGCGGGGCGGCGCCCGGTGCAGCGTGCTGGCACCGCTCTTCGCCGAGGAGGAGTTCATCGGGGTGGTGGCGGCCCAGTACCTCGACCCGCCCGCCGGCGACCCCCGCGGCAACGCCGCCCTGCACGGCCGGCTCCGGGCCATGGCCGACCAGGCGGTGACCGCCCTGCAGAACGCCTGGCTGCTGGAACAGATGGGGCCCCTGGCCTGGCACGACGTGCTGACCGGCCTGCCGAACCGCCGCCTGCTGGAGGACCGGGCGCACCGGGAGCTGGAGCGGACCACAGCGGTCGATCGGGCGTCGGCCGTGTTCTTCATCGACCTCGACCGGTTCAAGCGGGTCAACGACACCCTGGGCCACGCCGCCGGGGACGAGCTCATCCGCCAGGTGGCCCAACGCCTCCGGGAGGTCGTGCGCCGCCAGGACACGGTGGCCCGGCTGGGTGGCGACGAGTTCGCCGTGCTACTGCCGGGCCTGGCCGACCAGTCGGCCGTGCACGAGCTGGCCGGGCGAATGCTGGAGGCCCTCCGCCGCCCCTACCGGATCGACGCCACCGAGATCCGGATCTCGGCCAGCATCGGCATCGCCGTCTGCCCCGAGCACGGTGACAGCTACGACGAGCTGCTGAGTCACGCCGACGAGGCGATGTACCGCTCCAAGGCCATGGGGCGGAACACCTTCCACGTGTTCACCACCAGCGACGACCCGGGCGGCTCGGGCGACCTCCACCTCGACGCCGACCTGTGCCACGCCGTCGAGCGGGACGAGTTGTTCGTCGTGTACCAGCCCTACGTCGACCTCGACACCGACGAAGTGGTGGGCCTGGAGGCGCTGGTCCGCTGGCGCCACCCGGCACGGGGCGTGCTGGAGCCCGGGGTCTTCATCCGCGGCGCCGAGGAGCACGACGTGATCCTGGCCATCGACGAGTTCGTAGTGCGCGAGGTGGCGCGGCAGCTACGGGCCTGGATCGACGTGGGCATCGCCCCGATCCGGGTGTCGGTGAACGTCTCTCGGCGGGACCTGGCCGAGCCGCGCTTCGTGGACACGGTGGAGGCGGCCCTGCACGCCTACGACGTCCCAGCCGAGCTCATCGAGATCGAGATCGACGGGCGGGTGGAGGCGGACGAGCCTGGCGCCGTACAGGAGAACGTGGCCCGGCTGCGCGACGCCGGGATCCGCTTCTCCATCGACGACTTCGGGACCGGCGCCTCCTCGCTCCAGCAGGTGGCCACCTTCCCCGTCCGCACCCTGAAGATCGACCGCTCCCTGGTGCAGATCGTGGGGCCAGCGGAGGAGCTGGGCACCCTGGCCTCGGCCATCATCGCCCTGGCCGACCACCTCGGGCTGCAGTGCGTGGCCGAGGGGGTGGAGACGTCGCAGCAGTCACGGGTACTGCTGCAGCGGGGCTGCACCACGGCGCAGGGCTTCTTCTTCAGCCCGCCCTTGCCCCCCGACGACCTCGAGCAGCTCCTGCGCACCTCTGCCGCCGGCCCCCCAGGCAGCGGGCCGGCAGGCGGCGCGCCGGGGACCCGGCGGGCGGCC
>JASHWO010000012.1 GCA_030044045.1 Acidimicrobiales bacterium | reverse complement strand
CCGCCCGCCCACCACCACCGACGCCGGCATCCCGGTGGCCAGCCAGGAGCACTCGCTGACCGTCGGGCCCGACGGGCCGGTGCTGCTCCAGGACGCCTACCTGATCGAGCAGATGGCCAACTTCAACCGGGAGCGGATCCCCGAACGCCAGCCGCACGCCAAGGGCGGCGGCGCCTACGGCCGGTTCGTGGTCACCGCCGACGTGCGCCGGTACACCAAGGCCGCCCTCTTCCAGCCGGGCACCGAGACGCCGGTGGTGGCCCGGTTCTCGACGGTCGCCGGGGAGCGCGGGTCCCCGGACACCTGGCGGGATCCCCGGGGCTTCGCGCTCAAGTTCTACACGAGCGAGGGGAACTTCGACCTGGTGGGCAACAACACGCCCGTCTTTTTCATCCGGGACCCGATGAAGTTCCAGAACTTCATCCGCTCGCAGAAGCGGCTCGCCGCCAGCAACCTGCGCGACGTGGACATGCAGTGGGACTTCTGGACGCTCTCGCCGGAGTCGGCGCACCAGGTGACGTGGCTCATGGGCGACCGGGGGATCCCGCGCACCTGGCGACACATGAACGGGTACTCGTCCCACACGTACCTCTGGGTCAACGCCGCCGGGGAACGGTTCTGGGTCAAGTACCACTTCACGACCGACCAGGGCATCGAGTGCCTGACCCAGGCCGAGGCCGACCGGCTCGCCGGCGAGGACGCCGACTACCACCAGCGCGACCTGTACGACGCCATCGAGCGGGGCGACGTCCCGAGCTGGACGCTGAAGATGCAGATCATGCCGTTCGAGGAGGCCAGGACCTACCGCTTCAACCCGTTCGACCTGACCAAGGTCTGGCCCCACGGGGACTACCCCCTGGTCGAGGTGGGCACGCTCACCCTGGACCACAACGTCACCGACTACCACGCCGAGATGGAGCAAGCGGCGTTCCAGCCGAACAACACCGTCCCCGGCACCGGGCTGTCGCCGGACAAGATGCTGCTGGCCCGGGGGTTCTCCTACGCCGACGCCCACCGGGCCCGGCTGGGGGTCAACTACCAGCAGATCCCGGTCAACCGCCCCCGGGTCCCGGTCCGCAGCTACTCCAAGGACGGGGCCATGCGGATCGACAGCGTACGCGACCCCGTCTACTACCCCAACTCGGTGGAGGGCGCGCCGGCCGCCGACGGCGAGGCCTACCCGGAGCAGGCGGTGTGGGCGGCCGACGGGGAGATGGTCCGGGCGGCGTACACGCTCCACCCCGAGGACGACGACGTCGGCCAGGCCCGCACCCTGCTCACCCGGGTGATGGACGACGAGCAGCGGGACCGGCTGGTGGGCACGGTGTCGGGGCTGCTGGCCAGGATCCGCCGGGACGAGGTGCGCCGGCGGGCCTTCGAGTACTGGCAGGCCATCGACAAGGTGGTCGGCGACCGGATCGAGGCGGCGGCCCGGTCGCGTGATCCCGGTATTCGTTGACGCTCCATTGCAGGAATGCTCGCGTCTTGGTCCGGATGTTGCATCTCGGTGGCGCGTGCTACGCCGCCGTGTCCTGAACTGCGGCATGGCGGGAAGTGATGGGGTGGCGACAGCGGTGGCAAGTGGAACGACAGATTTCCATTACCGGGAAGTTCGACACGACGTAGCAAGGTTGATGACTGGTTGCATGTAGGTACGATCGCGGCTAGAACGCTGCACGGGGTTGGGGCTCGGCTTCTTCAGGGAGGAGCGCATGGAGCCCACGAAGGAAGCTGCCGGCGGCGGTCAGGTCGCGGTGGCCGGCGGCGAAGTGCCGGCGCTGGTGCCGGCGCGCATGGTCAACGAATTCTCGTACTGCCCGCGCCTGTTCTACCTGGAATGGGTGGACGCGCAGTTCGCCGAGAGCGACGACGTGGTGGAGGGACGGTACCGGCACCGGGTGGTGGACGTGCCTGCCGGCAGCGCGCCCCTGCCGGGCGACGGCGATCTCCGGGTGGCCCGCTCGCTCCGGCTGTCGTCCGACGCCCTCGGCCTGGTGGCCGTGGTGGACGTGGTCGAGGGCGAGGGGACCGGCGAGCAGCAGGAGGTCCACCCGGTGGACGTGAAGCGGGGCCGCCCGGCGCCCGTCCCGGAGCGGGCGTGGGAGCCGGAACGGGTCCAGCTCTGCGTGCAGGGCCTGCTGCTGCGGGAGGCCGGCTACCGGTGCCGGTCCGGCTACCTGTCCTTCGCCGAGACCCGGGAGCGGGTGGAGGTGGCCTTCGACGACGCGCTGGTGGAACGCACGCTGTCGCTGGTGGCCGAGCTGCGGGACGTGGCCCGGCAGCCGGAGGCACCGCCCCCGCTGGTGGGGAGCCCCAAATGTCCCCGGTGCTCGCTGGTCGGCATCTGCCTCCCGGATGAGGTCAACGCGCTGGCCGGTGGGAACGGGGTGGGCGGGAATGGCGACGGGGAGAAGCCGCCGGTCCGCTACCTGCTGCCGAGCGACCCGGCAGCGCACCCGCTGTACGTGACCGAGCAGGGGGCCAGGGTCGGGTACCGGTCGGGCCGGGTGGTGGTGGAGGCGGACCACGCCGAGCTGGCCTCGGTCCGGGCCATCGACGTCTCGCAGCTCTGCCTCTTCGGCAACGTGCAGGTCAGCTCGCAGGCGGTCCGGGAGCTGTTGCGGCGGGAGGTGCCGGTCTGTTGGTTCAGCTACGGCGGCTGGTTCTCGGGCATCGCCGAGGGCCTGCCGTCGAAGCACGTCGAGCTGCGCCGCCGCCAGGTGGCCCGGGCGCACCGCGGTGCCCTGGAGGTGGCCCGCTGGATCGTGGCCGGCAAGATCCGCAACTGCCGGACGCTGCTGCGGCGCAACGCCAAGCGCGACGTGCCGGGCGTGGTCGACGCGCTCAAGCGGCTCGGCGAGCAGGCCGGCGAGCAGACGTCGGCCGCCTCGCTGCTCGGGGTGGAAGGGGCGGCCGCCCGGCTCTACTTCGAGGCGTTCCGGGCCATGCTGCGGGAGGACCGGTCGCTGCCGGGCGAGGCGTTCCACTTCGACGGGCGGAACCGGCGCCCGCCGCAGGATCCGGTCAACTGCCTGCTGTCGTACGTCTACGCCCTGCTGGTGAAGGACCTGACGGTGACGGCGCTGGCCGTGGGCTTCGACCCCTACCTGGGCTTCTACCACCGGCCACGCTTCGGCCGCCCCGCCCTCGCGCTCGACCTGGCCGAGGAGCTGCGCCCGCTGGTCGGGGACTCGGTGGTGGTCAACCTGATCAACAACGGGGAGATCCGGCCCTCCCACTTCGTCGTGCGTGCCGGCGGGGTGGCCCTCACGCCGGAGGGGCGCAAGGCGGTGCTGGCCGGGTACGAGCGCCGGCTGGCCACCGAGGTCCGGCATCCGGTCTTTGGCTACCAGGTCACCTACCGGCGGGTGATGG
>JASHWO010000121.1 GCA_030044045.1 Acidimicrobiales bacterium | reverse complement strand
GCCAGGGCAACCTGCTCTTCAAGGTCAGCGGGAGCCAGTCGTTCGTCGGCACATCGTCGGTGGAGGTGGTGGGGTCGGACGAGATCGAGGGCTCGGTCACCAGCGGGTACTTCTGCACAACGCCGACGACGTACACCCTGCACTTCGTGGCCACGTTCAACCGGCCCTTCGCCAGCTACGGGACCTGGCAATCCAGCGGGTCGTCGCCCGGTTCCTCGCAGTGCGCCGGCGGGACCGGGGTGGACTGCGGGGCGTGGCTGACCTTCGGCACCACCCCGGACCGGGCCGTCACCATGAAGGTGGGCATCTCCTACGTGAGCCTGGCCAACGCCGCCGCCAACCTGCGAGCCGAGGATCCAGGGTGGAGCCTGCCCCGGGTCGAGGCCCGGGCCACCGCTTCCTGGAACTCGATGCTCGGCCGGATCGGCGTCCAGGGGGGGACCCACATCGAGCAGCAGGAGCTCTACACCGCCCTCTACCACTCACTGCTCGAGCCGTCCGTCTTCAGTGACGACGACGGGCAGTACGTGGGGGCCGACGGCAAGGTCCACGACACCCACGGCCGGGTGCAGTACGCCAACTACTCGGAGTGGGACATCTACCGCTCGGAGATCCCCCTGCTCTCGATGATCGACCAGCAGGCCGTGTCGACAATGATGCAGTCCCTGGTCAACGACGCCACCCAGGGCGGCTGGCTGCCCGTCTGGGAGGTGGCCGGCCAGGACGCCCGGACCATGGACGCCGACGCCGCGGACCCGATCATCGCCGACGCCTACGCCTTCGGGGTGCGGGGGTTCGACGTGAAGGCCGCCCTGGCCGCCATGGTGAAGGGGGCCGAGGTGCCGGGGACCGCCACCGACAGCCCGAACCAGGCGGTGGAGCGGCCGAACCTGGCCACATTCGAGTCGCTCGGCTACGTCCCCCAGACAGCCGTCGATCCCTTCTCCCTGGGGGAGACCATCGGGGCCTCCGAGACCCTGGAGTACGCCATCGACGACTTCGCCGTGGCCCAGGTGGCGAAGGCCCTGGGGGACCGGTCGGCGGCCAGGCGCATGACGGCCGGGGCCCAGCGCTGGCAGGACCTGTTCAACCCGTCGACCGGCTACGTCCAGGCCCGGCTGACCGACGGCGCCTTCCCGGCCGGCCCGGCCATGCAGTACCTGAGCGAGTCGGCCATCGCCCTGAACCTCTACCAGCAGGGCTTCGCCGAGGGCAACGCCATCCAGTACACCTGGAGCGTCCCCCAGGACCTGGCCGGCCTCTTCGCCCTCATGGGCGGCGACGCCGCCGCCGACCATGACCTGGACACTTTCTTCCAGCAGACCAACGCCGGCCCCTGGCTGCCCTACGACTGGTCGGGCAACGAGCCCGACCTCTGGGTGCCTTGGGAGTACGACTACGCCGGCGAGCCCTGGAAGGCCGCGGCCACCGTGCGGTCCATCGCCACCACCGACTACTCGCTCACGCCGGGGGGCGAGCCGGGCAACGACGACCTGGGGGCCATGTCGTCGTGGTACGTGTGGGCGGCCATCGGCCTCTACCCGGTGACCCCGGGCTCCGCCGACCTGGCCATGGCCAGCCCGGAGTTCTCCAGCGTCACCGTCCACCTGGCCGGCGGCCGGGTGCTCCGCGAGACGTCGAAGGGCACGCCGGGCGTCTACGTGCGCTCGGCCCGGCTCGCCCTCGGCTCGGGGCCGGCGGCGGCGCTCGACCGTCCCTGGCTGCCGTCGAGCATCCTGCGCACCGGAGGGACCCTCGACCTCTCGCTCTCCTCGAAGCCGGACACGTCGTGGGGGGCGAGCCCGGCCGACGCCCCGCCGTCGTACGGCACAGGGGCCGCCGGCGCGGTGGGGTTCGTGGAGCCCAGCGGGACGGTGACAGTGGCGCCGGGGGCGACGACGCCGGTCACCATCGGCGCCCAGTCCGGCACGGCCGGCCCGGTGACGCTCACCTGGAAGGCCAGCGCGCCCAGCGGGGTCACCGTGGAGCCGGCGTCCGGCCGCCTCACCCTGGGTCCCGAGACGAAGGGTGGCCGTTTCGGTCGGGCCACCACCACGGTACGCGTTTCGGCCTCGGGCGCCGGCACCTACGACCTGCACGTGGCCTTCACCGATCCCGGGGGCTCGGGCCCGGTGCCGCCGGTGACCCTGGTGGTGCAGTCGGGGGGCGCCACCTCCTGACGCCCTGGACGGCCGGGCTGCCCGCTCAGGTCCGCACCGAGATGGTGCCTGTCGCCGAGACGGACACCGTGGCCAGGTAGAGCGCTCTGCTGCCGGCCGGCTGGCCCGTACCGTCGTTCGGCCAGGCTGCGTAGGCCAGCACTGCCTGCTGCCCGACGGAGAAGATGGCGGGACCGCCTGGCCCCAGCGCTGATGCCGTGGAGCTCAGGAGCGGCGCCGGCCCGGCGGCGGCGCAGGGCCCGAGCGGCGACGAACAGGTCACCGCACCGATGGCGTACTCGGCGGATGTCCACTTGTTGCCGCTGAAGAAGAGGTAGAGGGAATTTCCCACCAGCGCCAGCGTCGGTCCCTCCACGATGCCGTCCTCCCAGGGCTGGTTCGCCGCCAACAGGAGGACGGGGCTCCCAACCAGGGTCTCGTCCCCGGCGCCCAGTTGCTCCGCCCAGATCTCCTGATGCTGCCCTTCCTCGCCGTCGCTCTTCCATACGAGCTCGTCGACGCCATGAGCCGAGTACACGGACGGATCGATGGCGCCGCCCAGTGCTGTCTGGCAGAGGAAGGGGTGCTGCTGGTCGTCGACGAACGGCCCCAGGGGAGAAGGTCCCGTCGCCCGGCCGATGCACTCGTGGCCCACCGTCCGGTCGTAGGCGCTGAAGAACAGCTCGTAACCACCGCCACGGTCCGCCACCACCGAAGGAGACCAGGTGAACCCTTCCTCGGCCCAGGGAGGCAGGATGGGCATGACGTCTCCTACCGCTTTCCAGTGGACGAGGTCGGTCGACTCGATCACCGGCACGTTCTCCTCGCCGGTATTGGTGGCGTACGCGTAGTAGGTCCCGCCCGCCACCAGGACCGTCGGGTCTGCGACGTCGCCTTTGTAGACCGGACCGTCAGCGACCGACGACGCCAACTGGACCCGATGGACGGCGGCACCGGCCGGCCCGACGCCGGCAGTGGCGACCGACGCCGCCAGCAGCGCCACCGCGAGGCCGAGCTGTCGACCCCTCGGCCACGCCGGTCGGTTCATGGTGAGACCCTAGGGCGAAGCCGCGGCTCTGATCGCTGCGGACTCCCGAATTCTTAGTGGGGGCATACGAGCTCTTCAGCCTATCGACAGGTTTACGGGCTTACCTGTCGTCCATGGCCTCTCATGACGTGGCGGCCGCCTCCGAGGCGGCCGGCGGGGCGACCGACGGTGAGCCCACGGCGGAGATCCCCGCGTTCGCCGGGGACGACGGGCCTGGGGCACCCCCGCGGTCCCGGCGCAAGCGGAACCTGCTCATCACCGCCGTGGTGGTCGTCCTGGCCGCTGGCGCGGGGATCGGGGTCTGGCTCGGCACCAGTGGGTCGACAGGGCCGGGCCTCACCACCACCACCGAGGTGGTGACCGCCACCACCGGGACGATGAAGCAGACGGTGTCCGCATCGGGGACCATCGAGCCAGCCAGCGAAGCCGACCTGAACTTCGCCGTCTCGGGCAAGGTGACCGCCGTGGACGTCTCCGTCGGCCAGACGGTGACCGCCGGCCAGGTGTTGGCCACCGTGGACCCCTCGGCCCTCCAGGCCACCGTCGACTCGGCGCAGGCCAGCCTGACATCGGCCCAGGCCAAGCTGTCGAGCGACGAGGCCGACGGGGCGTCGACAAGCCAGATCCTCTCCGACAAGGCCGCGGTCACCTCGGCCCAGTCCCAGCTCACAACGGCCAACGCCGACCTGGCCGACGCCTCGCTCACCTCCACCATCGCCGGCACGGTGGCCTCGGTCGACCTCACAGTGGGCCAGCAGGTCAGCGGCGCCGGGGGGGGCAGCGGTGGGAGCTCGAACGGGTCGTCGGGCTCGACAGCGAGCACGTTCGGAGGATCCTCGAGCGATCCGGGCGGATCGTCGGGCACCGGGGGCGACTCGTCCTCGTCGACCCAGATCGTGGTGGTCTCGACCGACAGCTACAAGGTCAGCACCACCGTCGACGACACCCAGATCGGCCAGGTGAAGGAGGGAGACCAGGTCACCATCGACCTCTCCAGCAGCTCCAGCAGCGCCACCGGCGCCGGCGGCTTCTTCGCTGCCCTCCTGGGCGGCGCTGGCGGCTCGAGCGGCACCACGCCCTCCGGGTCGGGCACCAGCAGCACCGGTAGCTCGGGGTCCTCCGCCACGTACTACGGCACGGTCTCGTCGGTCGGGCTCATCGCCTCCTCGTCGACCGGGGTCGCCTCGTTCCCCGTCACGGTGAACGTGACCGGGACGCCCACCGGCCTCTACGCCGGGGCCTCCTCGACACTGACCATCATCACCAAAGAGCTCAGCACAGTGGTCGAGGTGCCGACCGGGGCCATCTCCTATGCGGGCGGCAACGCCCAGGTGACCGTGGTGACAGGGGGCAGGCACGTCACCCGGGCGGTCACCACCGGCCAGGTGTCGACAGGGGAGACCCAGATCACGAGCGGCCTGACGGCGGGCGACAGGGTGCTCGAGCAGGTGGTCACCTTCAAGGCCGGATCAACCGGCGGGCACAACCTCCTCGGCGGGACAGGCAGCAAGTCAGGTGGCTTCCCCGGCGGCGGTGGCTTCCCCGGCGGGGGCAGCTTCACGAGGGGAGGCGGCTTCCCCGGAGGCGGCAGGTTCGGTGGCTGAGCCGGTCATCGAACTGCGCGGCGTGACCAAGGTCTACCGTACCGGGTCCCTGGCCGTGGCCGCCCTCCGGGGGATCACCATGACCATCGACGAGGGCGAGTACGTGGCCATCATGGGACCGTCGGGGTCGGGAAAGTCGACCCTCATGCACATCCTGGGTTGCCTGGACGTGGCCACCTCGGGCACCTACCACCTGGCGGGAGAGCAGGTGGGGGGCCTCGACGAGACGGCGCTGGCCTCCATCAGGAACCGCCGCATCGGCTTTGTCTTCCAGCAGTTCAACCTGCTCCCTTCGCTGTCGGCCTGGCGCAATGTCGAGGTCCCGCTGACCTACGCCGGGGTGGGCCGGGGTGAACGGCGGGCCCAGGCCATCGCCGCGCTCGGCCGGGTCGGCCTCGGCGACCGAGTGGACCACCGTCCGGGTGAGCTCTCCGGCGGTCAGCAGCAACGGGTGGCCATCGCCCGGGCGCTGGTGAGCGACCCCGACCTGATCCTGGCCGACGAGCCCACCGGAGCCCTGGACTCGCGGTCCGCCGGCGACCTCATGGGGCTCCTGGACGAGCTGCACGTCGCCGGCCGGACGATCGTCCTCATCACCCACGACGCCGAGGTGGCGAGGGCGGCCGAGCGCACCCTGCGCATCCGTGACGGCCTCCTGGCCAAAGACGAGCAGCTCGTCCGATGACCTGGCTCGAGACCCTGCGGACCGGCCTCGACGCCGTCCGGACCCACCGGCTGCGCTCCGGGCTGACCGTGGTGGGCATCATGATCGGGATCGCCGCCGTCATCCTCACCGTCGGGCTCGGCCAGGGTGCCCAGAACCAGGTCTCCTCGGAGATCAATGCCCTGGGGACGAACCTGCTCACCGTCACCCCCGGCAGCACCACCTCCTCGAGCGGTGTCCGCGAGGGCTTCGGTTCGGCCTCCACCCTCACCGAGGCCAACGCCACCGCCCTCGGGTCCAGGACGGTGGCCCCCGACATCAAGGCGGTGGCCCCGGTGGCCTCCTCCTCGGAGGAGCTGGAGGCGGGGTCCTCCACCTGGACGGCGACAGTCAACGGGACCACGCCGGCCTGGGAGACCGTGCGCAGCCGCAGCGTCACCCAGGGACGGTTCATCACCAACCAGGACGTCACCGACGGGACGGCCGTGGCCGTCCTCGGCCCCACAACGGCTTCCGAGCTCTTCAGCGGGGAGGACCCGGTGGGCCAGTCCGTCAAGGTGGACGGGGTGCCCATGACGGTGATCGGCGTGCTGAACTCGGTCGGCTCCTCCTCCACATCGACCGGCTCCAACCAGGACGACCAGGTGGTGGTGCCCATCACCACGGCCACCCAGCGCATCTTCGGGTCGACCTCGCTCTCCTCCATCCTCGTCCAGGCCACCTCGGGCGCCACCCTGTCGGCCGCCTACCAGGAGGCCGACGCCGAGCTGCTGGCCCTGCACGGGATCTCCACATCGGCCGACGCCGACTTCACCATCACCTCGGAGTCGTCGCTCGTCTCCACCTCGACCTCGGTGGACCGCACCCTCACCATCCTGCTGGGCGGCATCGCCGGCATCTCGCTGCTGGTCGGGGGGATCGGGGTGATGAACATCATGCTGGTGTCGGTCACCGAGCGGATCCGGGAGATCGGGCTGCGCAAGGCCCTCGGGGCCACCCCCAAGCTCATCCGTCGCCAGTTCCTCCTGGAAGCCTCGGTGCTCGGGCTGACCGGGGGCGCCCTCGGGACCCTCCTGGCGCTGCTCGGCACGGCGCTCCTCCCGCATGCCATCGGCTACCCGATCTCGATGTCGGCGACGGCCAGCGCCGGCGCGCTCCTGGTGGCCATCGCCATCGGCCTCACCTTCGGCGTCTACCCGGCGTCCCGGGCCGCCCGGCTCGCCCCCATCGACGCCCTCCGCAGCGAATGACCACTCACCACCCACCGGCCCGGCGCCGGCACGACAACCCGGCCGGAGGCCGGCAGGACAAAGGAGAAGACACCATCATGAGGCGCACCGCCCCCCACCTCTCCGCGGTGGCTGCCGCCGCCATCGCCCTGCCCTTGGCGCTCGTCCTGGGCTCGACCGCGGTGGCCGGTGCCGCCTCCACATCGTCAGGCGCCCCGGGCGGTCGCTCGTTCCCCGGCGCCTCGGGCTCGGTGGCGGCCATCACAGGCTCCTCCATGGAGGTCCAGAACCAGGAGACCGGCCAGGTGACGGTGAGCTGGACCACATCGACCACCTTCACCCAGATGGCGACGGTCCCCGCCTCCTCGGTGACCGCCGGCGACTGCGTTACGGTCACCGGGACCACCTCGAAGAAGACCAAGGTGGTGACGGCCAAGACGGTGGCTATCAGCCAGCCCACGTCGGGCACGTGCACCGGCGGCTCCGGCGGGTTCCCCGCCGGCGGGTCCGGCAGCTTCCCCGCCGGCGGCTCTGGCACGCCGCCCAGTGGCGGCAGCTTCCCCGGCGGCGGATCTGGTCGGCCACCCAGCGGCAGCTTCCCCGGCGGGAAGTCCGGTGGGCGGCGCGTCGCCGCGTTCGGCAACGGCAGCACCGGCTTCGCCAGTGGCAAGGTGACGTCGGTCAGCTCCGGCTCGATGGAGGTCTCGGGCTTCTCCTCGGCCAGCCTCTCGACGTCGGTGAAGAGCACCAAGGGGAAAGGGAAGAGCACCAAGGGCAAGCGTCCCACCTTCAAGACCACCACGGTGAAGGTGACCCTCACTTCGTCGACCACCTACACCGAGAGCCAGAGCGCCGCGTCGTCGGACCTGGCGGTCGGCGACTGCGTGACGGCCGCCGGCTCCAGTAGCTCGACCGGCGCGGTTGCCGCCTCGACCATCCAGATCACCTCGACCGGCGGCAAGAGCTGCACCACCGGCTTCGGCGGCTTCGGTGGCTTCGGCGGGGCCAGTGGTGGTTGAGTCCCGCCGCCCGAGGCGGCGGCGTCCCTCCTGGGGCCTGGTTGCCGGCGCCGTCGTGGTCGCCCTGGCGGGGACCGGCATCGGGCTGTGGGCCACCCGGGTCTCGGCCGCCACCGGGTACCGGGTCGGCATGGCGACCACGGCCACGGTGCGCAAGACCCTCGAGCTCTCGGGCACCGCCGCCGCCGTCCACCAGGCCACCGCCGACTTCCAGGTGGCCGGCGCCGTCTCAGCCGTCGACGTGTCCCTGAACCAGCACGTGACCGCCGGGGAGACGCTGGCCTCTTTGTTCACCACAACGTTGGAGAAGGACGTCACGTCGGCCCAGACCACCCTCACAGCGGACGAGGCCAAGCTCTCGGAGGACGAGTCGGCCCAATCGTCGACGAGCTCCGACGCCACATCTTCTTCGTCCAAGTCCACCGCCACGACCACGTCGTCGTCGACCACCACCACGGCCCCGGTGACCACGACCACGACCACGACCGGTACGCCCGGAGGCACCGCCAGCGCGACAAAGACAAGCAAGCTGGCCCAGGCCCAGCAGGCGGTGGTGTCGGCCCAGCAGGCCGCCGACAGCGACTCGGCCACCGCGGACGCGGCCTTCAGTCGGGCCCAGACCGCCTGCCCGGGCTCCTCGTCGACCACCACAGCCACACCACCGTCCACCACAACGGCACCGCCGTCTACCACGACAAGACCGCACACCACGACCACACCGCCTTCCACCACCACCACGACTCCTGGTGCATCGACATCGGCCGTCTGCTCGAGCGCCCTGGCGCAGGCACTGGCCGACCAGAAGCAGGTCCTGAGTGACCAGAAGGCGGTGGCACAGGCCGAGACAGCACTGGCCAAGCTGCTGAGCTCCTCGTCGTCGGCTTCCGGGGCCGGATCCTCGGGCACCGGCTCGGGTGGCTCAGGTGGCACCGGCTCGGGTGGTTCGGCCTCTTCGGGCGCCGGGTCGACGTCGACACCCGGTGGTTCGGGAACCAGCTCGAGCTCGGGGTCGGCCCCGAGCAGCGCCAGCGCCGGATCCGCCCCGGCGAGTGGCACTACTGGCTCGGCGCCCAGCTCGGAGTCGGCCCCTACGGCGACGACCGGTGGCTCCTCGTCCCCTTCGGGCACGTCGACGGCCTCCGACAGCGCCGAGCAGTTGGCGAGCGACCAGGCGTCGATCGACTCGGCCCAGGCCTCGCTGATCGAGGCGCAGCAGAACCTGGCCGACGCCCAACTGGCCAGCCCCATCAGCGGCACCGTGGTCTCGGTCGGCCTGTCGGTCGGCCAGTCGGTGAGCGCCGGGTCGACCACAGACGCCATCACGATCCTGAACTCCGGCAGTTACCAGGCCACGACCACGCTGACGCCGACCGAAGCCTCCACGGTGAAGGTGGGGGACGGGGCCCAGGTGATGGTGACCGGGACCGACGGCACGCTCACCGGCACCGTGGCCAGGGTCGGCCCCGTCGACACTTCGAGCTCGAGCGACACATACCCGCTCGTCGTGGCCCTGCCGGCCGGGTCGCACGGCATCGCCGCCGGGTCGTCGGCCCAGATCACGGTGACCCTGGCCGAGGTGCAGCACGCCCAGGTGGTCCCCACCTCGGCCGTCCACACCGCCGGCGGCACCAGCTACCTCGAGACCCTCGAGACAGGCCGGGAGGCCCGTGATCCGGTCCAGGTCGGCGTGGTGGGCGCCGAGTACACCGAGATCACCTCCAAGCTCTCGGCCAAGACCGAGGTGGTCCTGGCCGACCTGTCCGAGGCGGTCCCCTCGTCGTCGTCCGACACCAGCTCGACCGGCAGCCTCCTGGGCCTGGGAGGTGGCGGCGGAGGCGGTGCGGTATTCAGCGGCGGGGGCTTCCCGGGGGGTGGACGTTTCGGCGGATAGCGGCCCGGCCCGGCCTGGCCCGGCCCGGCCCGGTCCCGCCGTCCCGCCGTCCCGCCGGACGCCGACCTGTAGCCCCGTTGCGGGGTGGAGGTCAGCCGGTCATGATGGCCAGATGGAGCGTCGGCGCCGCCACACCCTCCTGGCCGGGGTGACCCTGGCCCTGCTGGGCGGGACCATCGCCGCCCGGCGCCGGGGTTACAAGGTGGGTGGCGAGACGGTGGTCCGCTGCCGGCAGGGCCACCTCTTCACCACCATCTGGATCCCCGGGGTGTCGGTCAAGGCGGTCCGCCTCGGTTGGACCCGCTTCCAGCGCTGCCCGGTGGGCCGGCACTGGACCATCGTGGTCCCGGTGCGCGAGGTCGACCTCAGCGAGGAGGAGCGGGCTGCCGCCGCCCGGCAGCACGACCTCCGCGTGCCCTGACCTGCCGGGAGAGGGTGCCGGCGGGGGCACGTCGGGACGAACGGCCCTAGTGCGACGGCGCGCCGCCGCGGACCATTGAAGGGCCGGTGGACCGACCGGCGGGCCGACGGCCGAGGGCACGAGCGTGGTAGGAGCGACCGACGATGGAGTCACCGGCAGTGGCGGAGGCGGTGCGGCTGCTCGACGGCCGGGTGGCCGACTCCGACGTGGACGGGCTGGTGCCGGTGTGGGTGGCGGTCAACGCCCTGGCCCACTCGGACCTCTTCCACCTGCGGGCGCTGGCCCGTGACCGCACCCACCTGGCCCGGGACACCTGGGGCGAATGGTTCACCCGGTTGGCCGCCGAGATCGTGGAGATGGCGCCGACCGAGGACGAGCTGGTGAAGGTCCAGCGCGAGATCCTGGTGCCGCTGGAGCTCCAGCTCCTCGACGACCGGGTGGCCATGCCCAGCACCCCGGACCACCTCCTGGCGGTGATCGGCGAGGCCCTGGGCAACCGCCGGCTGCGCAGCGGCGAGTAGCCGCCGCCCCGCCCCGCTCGGCCGTCGGGCGGCTGCCGGGCCATGACGCCGGTAGGGTGGGCCACCGCAGCCCGACCCGGATCCGACGAGGCGATCACCCCACGTGCAGACCACCGACGGCACCATCACGCGCCGGTTCGCCCACGCCTACCAGGACCCGTCGCTGGCCGTCCTGGAAGGGTTCCACCCGGCGCGCCACGCCCTGCAGTTCGGGGCCCGCCTGGAGATCACCGTGACCTACGATCGGGAGCGGCTCCTGGCCCTGGCCCGGCGCCTGGCGCCCGAGGCCGTCCCGGCGATCGAGGTCGTGCTGCACGAGGTGGACCGTTCCCTCTTCGACAAGCTGTCGCCGCGCAGTCTCACCAGCCCGCTGCTCTCGGTGGCCGGCCGACCGGCGCACGACGTGGCCCGGGCACTGGCCGACCGCCACCGCCCCCTGGTCCTCCTGGACGGGCCGCGTGACCCGGGCAACGTGGGGGCGGTGATCCGGGTGGCCGCCGCCGCCGGCGCGGCCGGGGTGCTGGTCACCGGGCAGGTCGACCCCTGGTCGCCGGTGGTGCTGCGCAGTGCCACCGGGCTCCAGTACGCGCTGCCCGTGGGGTCGACCGGTCTGCCCCTGGCCACCGACCGGCCGCTGGTGGCCGTCGACGCCGAGGGCGACGAGATCGACACCTCGGTGCTCGACCCCGGCTCGGTGCTGGTGGTGGGGGGCGAGCGCTACGGCATCTCGTCCGAGCTGAGGGCCACGGCCCAGCGGACCGTGGCCATCCCCATGCGGGCGGGAGTGTCCAGCCTGAACCTGGCCACCGCCGTGGCCGCCGTCCTCTTCGCCTGGCGGGTGGCGGCCAAGGAGCGCACCGGATCCCCGCCCTGGTGACCGCCGCCGACCGCCCCGCCCGGACCGCCGCCGCGCCGGCTACGACTCCTCGGGGATGGCCTCCCACCACTGGCACCACCACTCGCCCCCGACCAGGATACGCAGCTTCGGGTGCCAGCAGTACGAGATGTCCTTGTACGGTTCGAGGTAGTAGCGGCAGTTGTCGCACCGCTCGTCGCCCGAGGGCTGGCCGCGCAGGACGGCGTTGTCGGCCAGGTGGCGGAGCTCGATGGAGATCTTCTCGTCGACCTCCTTCGGCTCGGGCTCGGGGATCACGTAGTCGGCCATCGGGCTCTCACCCTAGCCCGGGTCACCGGGCCTACCACCCTTCGGCCACCGCCACCACGACCCCCTCCCAGGGGCCGAGCACCAGGGGCCCGTCGACCTGCTCGCCGTCGCGGGAGCGGTCGGTGGCCACCAGCACCCGGCCGGTCACGCCGTCGAGGCGGGCGGTCTCGCCGGCCAGGTTCACGGCCACCAAGTGGCCCCGGCCCCGCCGCCAGGCCCATACCCCCTCGGGGGCGTCGAGCGGGGTGTAGGCACCGGCCCGGAGGTCTGGAGTGCGACGCCGCAGGGCGATCAGGTCGCGCACCAGGTGGAGCACCGACCCGGGGTCGGCCTGCTGGTCGGCCACGTTGTCGGCGGCGGTGTCGCCGAGCGGGAGCCAGGGCACCACGCCGTCGGCGGTGAAGCCGCCGCCCGGGGCGTGGCGCCACGGCATGGGGGTGCGCATCGGGTCCCGGCCCTTGTAGTGGGGCCAGTAGCGCACGCCGAGCGGGTCCCGTAGGCGGTCCTGGTCGACCGGCACGTCGCCCAGGCCGATCTCGTCGCCCTGGTAGAGCACCGGCGTGCCCCGCAGGCAGAGCAGGAGCAGCAGGGCGACCCGGGTCCGCTGCGGGTCGTCCCCGGCCCAACGCGTGGCCAGGCGCGACATGTCGTGGTTCGACCCGGTCCAGGCCGGCCAGGCGCCCGCCGGCAGCGACCCCTCGACGGTCTCCACCACGGCCCGCATGGCGCCAGCCTCCAGCGGGGAGTCGATGAAGGGGAAGTCGAAGGCCAGGTGGAGCTCGTCCCGGCCGTTCCCGTAGTAGGCGGGGAGGGCGTCGAGCCGCACCGGGGTCTCGCCCACCAGCAGGCGCGGTGGCCGGTAGCCGTCGGCGATGCGGCGCCACCGGCGGAGCACCTCGTGCACCTCCGGGCGGTTCCCGTTGTAGACGGCACGCTGGCCGAAGAGCTGCTCGTCGAAGCTGTCGTCGGCCGTGGCCGGCGGGTTGTCGCGCAGCTCGGCGTCCTTCACGATCACGTTGCAGACGTCGATGCGGAAGCCGGCCACCCCCCGGTCCAGCCAGAAGCGCAGCACGCCGTCCATGGCCTCCCGCACCCCCTCGTTCCACCAGTTCAGGTCGGGCTGCTCGGCCAGGTGGTTGTGCAGGTAGTACTGACCGGTCCGCCGGTCGAGGGTCCAGGCCGGCCCGCCGAAGCTGCTGACCCAGTTGTTCGGCGGCGATCCGTCGGGCGCCGGGTCGGCCCAGACGTACCAGTCGCGCCGGGGCGACTCCCGGGAGGACCGGGAGTCGACGAACCAGGGGTGCTGGTCGCTGGTGTGGTTCGGCACCAGGTCCATCAGGATGCGGATGCCCCGCCGGCCGGCCTCGGCCACCAGCCGGTCGACGTCGTCCATGGTCCCCAGCTCGGGCTGGACGGCGCAGAAGTCGGCCACGTCGTAGCCCCAGTCGGCGTCGGGGGAGACGGTGACCGGGCTCAGCCAGACGCCGTCGACGCCCAGCCACGCCAGGTGGTCGAGGTGGTCGATGATCCCCTGGAGGTCGCCGCTGCCGTCGCCGTCGCTGTCGGCGAACGAGCGGGGGTAGATCTGGTACAGGACCCCCGCCTGCCACCACTCCGGGCCGTCGGCCCCGCCGGGGGGTCCTCCAGCCCCGCCCGGCCCGCCCCCTCCGCTGCCGTCGCCGTCGCCCACGGCCCTATCCCCGGGCCTCCCACGCCCGGCCGTACGCCGACAGGTCCAGGCGGGGGTAGCGGGCGGCCACGCCGCGCACCGTGGCCTCGCACCAGTAGGGATGCCCGGGCTCGGGGAAGCCGAGCAGGGTGAGCTGGCGCACCGTGGCGTGGTTCACCACGTGGTGCCAGGCCAGTGACTCGGCCGCCCCCGGCCACGCCTGGTAGCCGAGCCATTCGGCCCCGGCCGGCTTGTAGGAGACGGCCAGCGTGAACCGGGCCCGGCCCGGCGCGGTGAGGGCCACCCCCCGGTGGTAGGTGTCGGGCCGGTAGAGCAGCACCGAGCCGGCCGGCCCGCTGGCCGGCTCCTCGGCTGCGTAGAGCTCGGCGTACTCGTCCAGGCTCAGGTACGTGCGCTCGACCGGGATGCCGGCCGTGCGGTCGAGCGGGACCAGGCGGGTAGCGGCCGTCTCCGGGGTGACGTCGCTCAGGTACACGAACATCTCGAGCTGCTGGTAGCCCACCTCGTGGCGGGGCACGACCACCGTGTGGTTGCCGTAGTCGGCGTGGAGGAGCTGCTCGTCGTCGGGCGCGCCGTCCGAGTACTTGGCGCTGAGCAGGCCCTGGTACAGGCGGAGATCGGCGGTGCCGAGGACCTCCTCGGCCAGGGTGGAGAGGCACTCGTGCAGGACCAGGGCGTTCATGGCCCGGCTCTCGAAGGGGAAGCGGTGGAGCACGGCGTCGGTGCTGGCCCGCAGGGGCCGATTGCGCGCCGGGTCGAGGTCGGCGGCGAACTCCTCGGCACTGGGGAAGAAGCGGCCCAGATCCGCCCGGGCGGCGGCTAGCACGTCCGACGGGACCACCCCTTCGGCCACGCACCAGCCGCGCCGGTCCCAGGACTCTCGCCATGCCGCAGATGCTCGATCCAAGCGCCTGACATTAGCGTCACCCCGGGCGGGAGCGCGGTGCCGGCGGGAGGTCGGGCGGCCAGCGGCTATACATCAGGGCGGCCTCCGGGGGCCGGAGGCGGGCGGACGAAGGACCGGGGACGAGATGGACAGCCGGGCCGTGGCCTTGAGCGGCGAGATCGGGAGCGGCAAGAGCTCGGTGGCCGAGCGGCTGGCGGCCGCGCTCGGTGCCCGGCGGGTGAGCTTCGGCGAGGCCCAGCGCCAGATCGCCGCGCAGCGGGGCGTGACCACGCTCGAGCTGAACCGGATGGCCGAGGTCGACCCGACCATCGACGACGAGATCGACGGCGCCTTCCGGGCCCTGGCCTCGGCGGCCGAGCCGCTGGTGGTCGACTCCCGCCTGGCCTGGCACTTCCTTCCCGACGCCTACAAGGTCCACCTGGTGGTCGACCCGCAGGTGGCCGCCGAGCGCATCCTGCACCGGCCCGGCACCCACGCCGAGCACTACGATACCCTGGCCCAGGCCGTGTCTGGCATGGCCGGCCGGGTGGAGAGCGAGCGGCGGCGGTTCCTCCAGGTGTACGGGATCGACATCTTCCGCCTGCGCAATTACGACCTGGTGGTCGACACCACCGAGGCCTCGCCGGACCAGGTGGCCGACCGCGTCCTCGCCGGCTTGGCCGGTGCCGGCGTGACGATCGCGGTTCCCGCCCTGGCCCTGGCCCCGACCCGGGTGGCGGGCGCCGGATCCACGCCGGGCGGCAACGCCCTGGGCGGTGGCGCTCCTCCGGACGCTGGCACCCCGGGCACCGACGTCCCGGACGCCGGCACTCCAGGCGCCGGCACTGCCGGCGACGCTCCGGACCCTCTCGTGGAGGAGATCCGCCGCGAGGGCTTCGTCCACCTACCGCCGGTCGTGGTGGACTACCGCCGGCCGACCTTCTCGGTGGTGGACGGACGACGCCGGGTGCGGGCGGCCCGGCGCGCCGGGCTGTCGCTGATCCCAGCCGTCCTGCGCCACGACGGGGCCGACGGCGCGGCGGGCGGTGGCGCGGCGGGTGATAGCGCGGCAGGCCACGTGGCCGACGCTGGCGGGGCCTGACGGCATTTGCGCCGGCCCGTCCGGCCCGCCGGGGGGTATTCCGACAATTCTGTGGCGACTACTCGACGCTCCAGCCTTCAACGGGGGATGCAGATTCGGGCACCCAGCCGTCCTTGTTCACAGCGGATTCACAGGATTTTCGGGGCACATCGCCACCCCGATCGGCGCGCATCCGGGAAGCCCGGGGCGGCACCGGGGGGAATCCGCCGTCACGTCTCCCCCAACCCACCCAGGCCCATCGTGGGCCTGTCCCTGCGAGACCGGGGTCGAGAACGCGGTGACACGACCTGCCGGCTCCGGGAACGTCCCAGTTCAGAGACCAGAAATGGACGTTCTCTTCCAGGCTGAGCGGCCGTGGTCGGTGGTGGCGCACTGCCGTTGCAATTTGGACGGGCACCGGGGCCCCGAATTTCCCTCCGGCGACGGCCGTGAATGGGCAATCATTATCTGGAAGCCAGAATGAATTGAGACTGGCCTTGGCCGGATGCGCGTGGAATACTCTCTGTGGGGTCGGGCGGAGGAACGCAGTACGAGACCTGGTGGAGAGATCGGATGCCCAAGACTCAAAGGATGGTGGCGGAATGAGGAGGTTGGTCCCCCCCCGGCGCGTGCGGCAGTGCCCTCCGCACCGCCGGGATCTCAGCCCTGCTCGGCGTAGGGGCGCTCGGCCTGTGGGGCGGCAGCGCCGCCGCCGCCGGTGGTGGCTACGCCCCGGGCACACCGACCCCCGGCAGCACGGCCACCGGGCTCCCGGGCTCCGTGGTGACGGTCACCACGATCCAGCCCAGCGGCGGCAAGGCCACAGCGGCGATCGGATCGTCGACCGTCGGCGTCACAGTGCCGGCCGGCACGTTCTCGGTCCCGACGCAGGCCGTCTTCACCGACGCCGCAAGCGTCTCGGTGACCCCGTCCGGCGGCGGGACCGTGGTCGTCACCGTCGGCATCGGCTTCTACCAGAACGGCACGAAGGTGTCCGGGAGCTTCGCCCCCGTGAAGGTCACGATCACGAACCCCTCCATCACGTCGGCGACGACGGTTGACTTCGTCGTGAACGGAGTGCTCCAGGCGGTGAGCGGCGCCACGGTGTCGAACGGGTCGGCCACCTTCACCGTCACCAGCGACCCGACGGTCGAGCTGGCGGACGCTCCCACCTCGACGTCGAGCTCCGGCTCGAGCTCGGGCTCCACGGGGGTCGTCCCCTCGGCGACCACAGTGAGCACGGGCGAGCCGTTCCTGCTCGAGGGCGGCATCGCCGGCCTGCTGGCCCTCGGCGGCACCCTGCTCCTGGTCCGGGCGTTGCGACGCCGTCCGGCCTGATCGTCCGAAGGGGCGGGTCTCCGGCATTGGGCGCACGCGGCGGGAGGTGTCACGGGCTCGCGGTGGTCGTCCTGTTCGCTGCGGCAGCCGTCCTGCTCGCCGCCTGCAGCTCGACCCCGGCCGCCGCACCGGGCACCTCGGGGAAGGCGACCACGACCAAGCCCGAGGCCACGTTCGGGGCGCCGTCGGGCCTGCTCGCCGGGGGCCAGCCGCAGCCGAACGGGGTGATGTGGCTCCTGGCCGAATCGGGCCAGGCGGCCACCTTGCAGGAGCTGAACCTCGACTCCGGGAAGATCCAGACGATCGTCCCCGAGAGCACGGCGGCCAAAGCGCTCGTCCAGTCGCCGTCGGGTGTCGTGGCGGTCGGGGTGGCCACAGGCGCCACCGGCGCCGTCGAGCTGCACAACGGCTCGTCGGGGGCCATGGTGGCGACGGTGCCGGTCGGTGCCCCGGTGAAGGGACTGGCCGCCGGTGCCGACGGCACGACACTCTACGTGTTGAACGGGAACGCCACCTCGGCCAGCGTCACGCTCGTGAACCTCCAGACCGACCACACCTCGGTCTCGGTACCGGTGCCGCTGGCCACGACGGCCATCGCCGTCCAGCCGACAGGGCAGGAGCTCTATGCCCTGACAGCGGCCGGGACGGTCGACGAGATCAACGTCGGCAACGGGTCGGTCACCGGCCGCTTCTCCGTCGGGTCCGATCCGGTGCAGCTGGCTATCTCGAGCAGCGGGTCGACATTGTTCGTGCTGAAGCGTGCCGGGAGTGGCACGAACGTCGGAGTGGTCCAGCTCGCCACGGAGCGGCAGGTGCGGGTCGTTGCCGCTCCGGCCGGCTGCGTCGATATCCAGCTCTCGGAGGATGGCCAGCAGATCTACGACGTCGTCGGCACGGCCACCTACGGGAACGTGCAGGTGTTCCCGCTGAGCGTCTAGCGCCGGGCGGCCGGTGGCAACGACCGGGGCGGAGGTTCTCGCTCCCGAGCAGTCGACGCCGCCCGCGGGACGCCGCGGCCGGCACCGCCTGGTGCCGATGCTCGCCGACGGCCGGGCGTGGTGGTCGGTCGCCGGGCTGACGCTCGTCCTCTGGGCCTTCCGGCTCTTCGGCTACGTCGACGTGTACCCGCTCCTCAGCGTGGCGGTGGTCGTGCTGGCGCTGTGGGGCATCGGCACGGTGGCCGCCGTGTGGCAGCCTTGCCGCCTGGGGCCCTGGGCGGAGCGGGCACTGGCGGCGACCACGATGGGCCTCACCCTGACTGGGTTCTTCCTGTGGAGCTACGTCCAGGTCGTGACGGCGCCGTCGTACGGGACCGACGAGCTGGCGTTCGACCAGTACGCCGCCCAGCTCCTCCGACACGGCACGAACCCGTACACGCATTCGATGGCGCCCGCCTTCCATCTCTTCCACGTGTCGCCGGACGGCTACACGTTCCTCCTGAACGGGCACGCCGTCACGGCACTCTCCTACCCGGCGCTCTCCTTCCTCCTCTACGTCCCGTTCCTCGTGCTGGGTTGGAGCGCCCAGCTGGCGGTAGGGGTGAACGTGGCGGCGTGGGGCCTGGCCATCGTGCTGGCGTTCGTGTTGCTCCCGCGCCAGATCCGGCCCCTGGCCATCGTCGTGGGCAGCCTCGACGTCTACGCCGGGTACGCCGTGGGAGGCGTCACGGACGCGCTCTTCGTGCCGCTCCTCATCGGCGCCGTCTACCGGTGGGACACCTTCGCCCGGGCCAGAGGGTGGCGGGCCTGGAGGGGACCGGTCCTCCTCGGGCTGGCCATGGCGGTGAAGCAGACCCCCTGGCTGGTACTGCCGTTCCTGGTGGGGGGCGTGGTGCTCGAGGCGGCCGGTCCCCGGTTGGTCGACGGCCTGAAGGCCGGCGGGCGGTACCTCGCCATCGCGCTCGGCACCTTCCTCGTGCCGAACCTGCCCTTCGTCGTGCTCTCCCCGCACGCCTGGCTGACCGACGTGACGACCCCGATCGTGAGCAACTCGGTGCCGGCCGGCCAGGGCCTGGTCGAGTTGAGCCTCTTCCTCGGCATCGGCGGCGGCTCGCTCGACGCCTACCGCGACGCGCTGGTCGTCGTGTTCGTAGTGCTGCTGGCCGTGTACCTCGCCACGTACCCCCGCCTGAAGGCGTGGGCCGTCCTCATCCCCTCGATGGCGTTGTTCTTCGCGGCGCGCTCGCTCGGCAGCTACCTCGTCATGCTGCTGCCCGCCGCCATCGTCGCCGCCTTCACGGTGGAGCCCTTCCGGCGAGTGGGCGCCGACGCGCTGGCCGCCGGTCGTCGCCGGTCGGCCGGGTACCGGCGCCGGGTGCGCGGCTGGTGGATCGCGACCGTGGGGGTCGCCGCCCCGGCCGCCGCGGTGGCGTTCGTGCTGGCCTCCCGGCCGCCGCTCTCCGTGCGGATCGTCTCGGTGCGCACGACCGGGCAGCTGGCGACGGTGGTCCAGGTGGGTGTGGCGGTCACCAACACGTCCGGGCAGGTCGCCACCCCCACCTTCACCGTGGAGAGCGGGGGGCAGATCACCGCCTTCTGGCTCGCCAGCGGCGGCCCGGCCCACCTGCGGCCGGGGCAGCAGGCCCGGTACACCCTCTACGCGCCGAACTTCTCGGCCCAGCCGGCCATCACCGGCGGGTTCCAGGTGGTCGCCTTCACCGACGACCCGGGCACCGTCAGCCGCAGCGCGGCCTACGTGCCGACCACCTGGCACGTGAACCTGACACCGGACGCCGTCAGCCGGGTCGTGCCGCTGGGCGAACCGGTCACCGTCCACGCCGCCATCCTCGACCAGCTCGACCAGCCGGTCCGGGTGGCCGGCGAACCGGTCTACCTGGGGCAGGTGGTCTACACCCAGCAGGGCCTGGTCTACGGCCAGGCCATCATCAACCAGGGCCAGGTCGGGCAGACCCCGGTCGTGGCCTACACGAACGCCGACGGCGTGGCCACCTTCACCGTCCGCGGGACGCAGTCGTCGGTGAACCCGGTGTACTTCGAGGCGAACCTCGTGAACTCCCGCCAGTTCTACCCCTTCGGCTACTCCGAGATCCTGCCGATCCGCTTCGGGAGCGGGGCGTGACGACGCGCCAGCTCACCGGAGAGGGCGTTACCGGAAGCCTGGAGCGGATTGCCACGCGTCCCAAGTCCGGCAGAGGGCCGGGGATCCTGCTCCGTAGCATCGTCGGCGAGGGCGGCCCCCCATCGCGTGCGCTTCGCCTGGCCTGGGTCGTTCTGGCAGTGCAGCTGGTCCTGATGTTGCTGTGGAGCGCACTGTTGTACAGCCGCTGGAGTGTCACCTGGGATTACGCTCTCCGCTACCAG
>JASHWO010000120.1 GCA_030044045.1 Acidimicrobiales bacterium | reverse complement strand
GTCCACCCTGCCAAGCCGGCCGCAGGACGGGCGCACCTCGGCCAGCGCTCCCATCGGCACCCCGAAGAGGTCGCAGAGCTCGGCCGACCACCACCGCTCCCGGATGTCGAAGAGCAGGGTGCGGCAGGCGTTGGTGGGGTCGGTGGCGAACACGCCGCCGGCCGGCCCGCCGGTGAGCTGCCAGAGCACCCAGGAGTCGACCGTGCCCAGCGCCAGGTGGCGTGGGTCGGCGGCCCCGGCCAGCCCACCCTCCTGCAGCAGCCAGGCGTACTTGGTGGCCGAGAAGTAGGGGTCCAGGACCAGCCCGGTGCGGGCCCGCACCAGCGGCAGGTGGCCGGCCCGGCGTAGCTCGTCGCAGCGGGCGGCGGTGCGGCGGTCCTGCCACACGATGGCCCGGTGGAGGGGCTGCCCGGTGCGGCGGTCCCAGGCCACTGCGGTCTCGCGTTGGGTGGCCAGGCCCACCGTGGTCACCGCACCGCCCGACCCGGCCAGCCGCCCGGCCACCTCGGACAGGGTGGCCCGCACGGCGTCCCAGATCTCCCGCGGATCGTGCTCCACCCAGCCGGGACGGGGGAAGTGCTGGCCCAGCTCCCGGTAGGCCACGTCGGCCACCGCACCGCCCCCGTCCACCACCACGGCGCGCACCCCGGTGGTGCCGCAGTCGACGGCGATCACGGTGCCCACGGCCGCACGCTAGACGGGCGGGGGGCCGCTGGGGTTGCCCCGCGCAAACCTTCGCGAACGGCCCACCACCAGGGGGGACGGCCGGGGCGGACCGTTGACAGGGGTGTAACTACAGTGCTGTAATGACCCCAGCATCTCGTGTCGCTTGGGCCTACCACCACAATATGTTGTGGTTGGGGCCGCACGGCGGGCGACGCACCCGAGCCATCGAACCGAGCAGCCACCACTGAGCTGAGCAGCCATCAGCGAACCGAACCGAGCAAGGGAGAAGGACATGGCGATCGCGCCCCAGCGGACCGGCATCGGCATCCGCCGCCATTTCACCACCGAAGGCGTCCACCCCTACGACGAGGTCCGTTGGGAGCGGCGCGACTCGCGCATCGTCAACTTCCGGGACGGCTCGGTGGCGTTCGAGCAGCTCGGGGTGGAGGTGCCGGCGGGGTGGAGCCTGAACGCCACCAACATCCTGGCCCAGAAGTACTTCCGGGGCACCCTGGGCACGCCCGAGCGGGAGTGGTCGCTGAAGCAGGTGGCCGACCGGGTGGTCGACACCCTCACCGCCTGGGGCATCAAGGACGGCTACTTCGTGGACCAGGCCGAGGCCGAGATCTTCCGCGACGAGCTGAAGTACCTCATCGTCCACCAGAAGGCGGCGTTCAACTCGCCGGTGTGGTTCAACATCGGGGTGAAGGGCGTGCCGCAGCAGGGGAGCGCGTGCTTCATCCTGTCGGTGGAGGATTCGATGGACTCGATCCTCAACTGGTACACGGAGGAGGGGGTCATCTTCAAGGGTGGGTCGGGCGCCGGTGTGAACCTGTCCCGCATCCGCTCCTCGCACGAGCTACTGAAGGGCGGGGGCACGGCGTCGGGCCCGGTCAGCTTCATGCGGGGCGCCGACGCCTCGGCCGGCACCATCAAGTCCGGGGGCAAGACCCGGCGCGCTGCCAAGATGGTCATCCTCGACGCCGACCATCCGGACATCGAGGACTTCATCTGGTGCAAGGCCATCGAGGAGCGCAAGGCGCGCGTGCTGCGCGACGCCGGCTTCGACATGGACCTCGACGGCGCCGACAGCCACTCCACCCAGTACCAGAACGCCAACAACTCGGTCCGGGTCACCGACGAGTTCATGCAGGCAGTGGCAGACGGGGCCGACTGGGATCTGCGGGCGCGCACCGACGGCTCGGTGATCCGCACCGTCCCGGCCCGGGACCTGTTCCGCCAGATCGCCCACGCGGCGTGGGAGTGCGCCGACCCGGGGATGCAGTTCGACACCACCATCAACGAGTGGCACACCGCGCCGAACACCGGCCGGATCAACGGCAGTAATCCGTGCTTCCCGGGTTCGGCAAGAGTGCACACCGACAAGGGTCTGATCCCCTTCGCCGAGCTGTTCGACCGGGCCAACAGGGGCGAGACGTTCGGCATCTACACGCACGACGCGACCAACGCAGAGGCACCGGAGGAGCAGATGGTGCTGACCGGGCCGGAAGCATTCATGATCACGGGCTACAACGACATCGTCCGGCTCCGGTTCGACAACGGCATGGAACTGCGCTGCACGCCCGGCCACCGGATCTTCACGGTGAACCGGGGGTACGTCGAGGCGCGCCACCTCGTCTTCACCGACGAAGTGAAGCTGCTCGATCTTCCGGCGCCGGCTGTCAACGCCGACCCGGCCATACCGGTGTCGTCCGATCCTGACGACTACCGGACCAAGGGCGACCATGCGGACCCACTCCGCTTCCCTGACGAGTGGACGAGCGAGTTCGCCCACTACCTCGGCTGGCTGATCGGCGACGGGAGTACGTCCGGCTCCGTGGTGGCCACGATCTACGGGAGCGCCGAAGACCGCGACGAGATCCTGCCCACCCACGCCGATCTCGTGGAGTGGGTCAACGGTGACCGTCCGGTCAAGGTGTCCGAGCAGGCCAACGGGACGGCCCAGCTCCGGATGAGCCGGCGGGCGTTCAAGCGGTTCGTCGAAGCGCTCGGTGTCCGCCCGGTCAAGGGTCCGGAAAAGTCGGTGCCCTGGTCGATCGAGCAGGCACCCGAGCACGTCGTCGCTGCGTTCCTCCGCGGCCTGTTCGACGCCGACGGGTGCGTAGTCCTGAACCGGACCGGCGGTTCGTACGTGGGGCTTGGGTCCACGTCGCCGACCCTCCTGCAGGGGGTACAGCGTCTCCTTACCACCTTCGGGATCACCAGTCGGGTGTACGAGGGGAAGAAAGCGTCGAAAAAGGGAAAGTTCTCCTACACCAACAAGGCCGGCGAGACCGTCACCTACGGCAATGCCGCCAGCTACGACCTGCGGATCACCTCGGGATCCGCCGTGGCCTTCGCCGAGCACATCGGCTTCTCGCTCTCTCGCAAGGCGGCACTGCTGCGGGAGCTGGTCGTCGAGGCTCCCCGGGGCACGTACTGGGCGCGCCGGACCGCCCACATCCTGGAGCGGACCAACGACGGCGTGGAGCTGACCTATAACCTCTCCGAGCCCCGGAACCATTCCTACATCGTCGATGGGGTAGTTATTCGCAATTGCAGTGAATATATGCACCTCGACAACTCAGCTTGCAATCTGGCGAGCTTGAACTTGATGACGTTCCTCGGCGAGGACGGCACGTTCGACGTGGAGGGGTTCAAGTCGGCGATCGAGGTGGTGTTCACCGGCCAGGAGATCCTGGTGGGCAATGCCGACTACCCGACCAGGGCCATCGCCGAGAACTCCCGCCGGTTCCGCGAGCTCGGCCTCGGCTACGCCAACTTGGGCGCCCTGCTGATGGCCAACAGCCTGCCCTACGACTCTGACGGCGGCCGGGCCTGGGCCGGGGCCATCACCGCGCTGATGACCGGCCACGCCTACGCCACCTCGGCCCGGACCGCCGCCCGCATGGGGCCGTTCGCCGGCTTCCACGACAACGCCGAGCCCATGGTGAACGTGCTGCGCAAGCACCAGGCCGAGGCGGCCAAGATCGACGAGGACCTGGTGCCGCCCGAGCTGCTCTCGGCAGCGCAGGAGGCGTGGGACGAGGCGGTGGAGCTGGCCGAGCAGTTCGGCGTGCGGAACTCGCAGGCCTCGGTGCTGGCACCCACCGGTTGCCTGGTCGGCGGGACCCTGGTGTCGACCGGGCGCGGCCTGGTACGGCTGCGCTCGCTGGGCGACCCGGACGGGGCGAGGTGGCAGGACCTCGACACGGTGGTGGCCACCGACGAAGGGCCGCGCCGATCGACGAGGTTCTTCGTCAACGGCCTGGAGCCGGTGGTGACAGTGGAGACGGCTCGCGGCCACCGGGTGCAGGGCACCACCACTCACCGCATCAAGGTGGTAGATCCGGCGAGTGGCGAGTGGGTGTGGCGCCGCTTTGCCGATGTGCGGGAGGGGGACCTGGTGCCGCTGGCCCTTGGGTCGCTGGTGGGGGAGCCCCAGGAGGTGCCGCTGCCGCCGCTGGCCGACGCCTACTGGACGGGAGAGCACAACATCCAGGTCCCCCGGCACATGACGGCGGCGTTGGCCGAGCTGGTCGGCTACTTCATGGGCGACGGGTCTCTGCACAGCCGAGGCCTGCGGCTGTGCGTGGCCGGCACCGACTTCGACGTGACCGACCGGCTCCAGTTGCTGGTCAAGGAGTGCTTCGGCGTGCCGGCCAAGGCGACGCCCAAGCAGGGGTACGTCGAGGTGCGCGTGGACTCGGTGCGCCTCGCTCTCTGGTGGGAGGCATGCGGCTTCGCCAAGCGGGCGCCGGCCGAAGGGCATACGGGCAAGGGCTACACGGCGCACGTGCCCGACGCCGTCCTGCACGCCAACGATGCCGAGGTCTACGGCTCGTTCCTTCGGGGGCTGTTCGAGGCGGATGGCGATACCAGCGCCGGCTACCCGACGCTGAAGAACACTTCCGTCGACATGGTCAGGGACGCGCAGTCGATGCTGCTCGCGCTCGGCTTCCCGACCACCCTGTCGGTCAAGGACCGCCGCAACGCCTCGAGCTGGGGGAGCGCGCCCCTGGCCGCGCTCCGCGTGCTCAACGTCTCGTACAGCAGAGCATGGCTGGACCGGATCGGCTTCATGGGCGACCGCAAGAACGGCGCTGTCCGGGTGGCCGAGCCGACGGTGGCCCAGGCCGGGCGCAAGGACTACATTCCCCTGACCCGGACCCTGGTCGATCGGTTGGCTCCGGCCAACAACCGACTCCGCAAGGTTCTCCTCATGGAGCTGTCCCGCGGTCGGGTGAGCCGGTGCATCGCAACGGAGCTGTACGAGCGGTCCGGCGACTCGGAGCTGGGGCACCTGCTCGGCTTTTTCTACGACACGGTGCGCTCGGCACAGCTCGGCGACGAGGAGCTGACCTACGACATCTCCGTGCCCGACAACGTGACCTACGTGGCCAACGGGTTCGTAAGCCACAACACCATCGGCCTGCTCATGGACTGCGACACCACCGGGGTCGAGCCCGACCTGGGGCTGGTCAAGACCAAGAAGCTGGTCGGCGGTGGGACCATGTCCATCGTCAACCAGACCGTGCCCCGGGCCCTGCGCCAGCTCGGCTACGGGCCGGAGCAGGTGGAGGAGATCGTCGCCTGGATCGACGAGCACAAGACCATCGTGGGCGCACCGCACCTGGCACCCGAGCACCTGCCGGTGTTCGCCTGCTCGATGGGCGACAACACCATCCACTACTCGGGCCACGTCCGCATGATGGGCGCCGTGCAGCCGTTCATTAGCGGGGCCATCAGCAAGACCGTGAACATGCCCGAGGACGTGACGGTGGAGGATGTCGAGCAGCTCCACGTCGACGCCTGGAACCTCGGCATCAAGGCCGTGGCCATCTACCGCGACAACTGCAAGGTGGCCCAGCCGCTCTCCACGACGAAGAAGGAGCGGGCGACGGAGGGAGGCGACGACGCCCCTCCGGGATCAGAGGCCGAGGCCAAGGACCGGGCCGTCGCCGCCCGCATCGCCCAGCTGGAGGAGGCCCTCGACCACGAGCGGCGGCGCAAGGCCGAGGCGGTGGTGGTGGGGGCGGTGCGCGAGCGCCTGCCCCGCCAGCGGAAGTCCAAGACCTTCGCCTTCCGGGTGGCCGACTGCGAGGGGTACGTCACCGTCGGCGAGTACGAGGACGGCCGGCCGGGCGAGGTGTTCGTCAAGGTGTCGAAGCAGGGCTCGACCCTGGCCGGCATCATGGACGCCTTCTCCATCTCGATCAGCCTGGGCCTCCAGCACGGGGTGCCGCTGGCCACCTACGTGCGCAAGTACTCGAACATGAAGTTCGAGCCGGCGGGGATCACCGACGACCCGGAGCTCCGGATCGCCTCCAGCCTGGTGGACTACATCTTCCGCCGGGTGGCCCTCGACTACCTCACCTACGAGGAGCGGCTGGAGCTGGGCGTGCTGTCCAGCGTCGAGCGGACCCAGCCCACGCTGCCGGGGGTGGAGGAGAGTGCCACCCCGTCGGTGGGCCTGCCGGAGGAGGGGACCATTGCCGGCGAGCGGCCGGCCGGCGCTGCCCTGCCGGGGCTGGCCCCCCGGCC
>JASHWO010000119.1 GCA_030044045.1 Acidimicrobiales bacterium | reverse complement strand
GGCATCATCGACATGGACGTGGTGGACGAGTCCAACCTCCAGCGGCAGATCCTCCACAACATGGACCGGATCGGCGACCGCAAGGTCGACTCGGCCAAGAAGACGCTCACCCTGCTGAACCCCGACGTGAACGTGGTCACCTACGACGTGCGGTTGGGCGCCGACAACGTGCTCGAGATCATCGACGGGTACGACCTCGTCGTCGACGGCACCGACAACTTCCCCACCCGCTACCTGGTCAACGACGCCTCGCTGGTGAAGCGCATCCCGGTGGTGCACGGCTCGATCTTCCAGTTCGAGGGCCAGGTGACCGTGTTCGACCCCTACCACGGGCCCTGCTACCGCTGCCTGATCCCGGTCCCGCCCCCGGCGGACCAGGCGCCCTCGTGCGCCGAGGCCGGCGTGCTGGGGGTGCTGCCCGGCATCGTCGGGTCGATCCAGGCGGTGGAGGCCGTCAAGCTGCTGCTGGGCATCGGCGACCCCCTGGTGGGCCGGCTGCTGGCCTACGACGCCCTGGAGGAGTCGTTCCGCACCTTCAAGGTGCGGCGGGACCCGAACTGCCCGGCCTGCGGGCCGGACGCCGGGGAGATCGTCATCGCCGAGTACGACGACCTCTGCATGCCCCGCGCCCACTGACGGTCCCCCTCGGGGCGGGCCTCTAACCTAGGGATCCGTGCCGAGCGACAACCCCTCACCCGAACGGCGGACCGACGCCGATATCGAGATCCGCCCCGTCTACACCGCCGACGACCTGGAAGGGTGGGACCCGGCGACCAAGCTCGGGGAGCCGGGCCGGTACCCCTTCACCCGCGGGGTGCACCCGGGCATGTACCGCCAGCGCCTGTGGACCATGCGGCAGTACGCCGGGTTCGGGACGGCCGAGGCCACCAACGAACGGTTCAAGTTCCTCCTGGACCACGGCCAGACCGGCCTGTCCTGCGCCTTCGACCTGCCCACCCAGATGGGCTACGACTCCGACCACCCACGGGCCGAGGGGGAGGTGGGCAAGGTGGGGGTGGCCATCGACTCGCTGGCCGACATGCGCCTGCTGCTCGACGGGCTCCCGCTCGACACGGTCACCACCTCCATGACCATCAACGCCACCGCCGCCGTCCTCCTGCTCCTCTACCAACTGGTGGCCGAGGAGCAGGGGGTGCCAGGCGAGAAGGTGGGCGGCACCATCCAGAACGACATCCTGAAGGAGTACGTGGCCCGGGGGACCTACATCTACCCGCCACGGCCGTCCATGCGCCTCATCGTGGACACCTTCGCCTACTGCCGGGAGCACCTGCCGGCCTGGAACACCATCTCCATCTCCGGCTACCACATCCGTGAAGCCGGCTCCACCGCCGTGCAGGAGGTGGCCTTCACCCTGGCCGACGGGATCGCCTACGTGGAGGCGGCCATCGCCGCCGGCCTGGCCGTGGACGAGTTCGCCCCCCGCCTCTCGTTCTTCTTCAACGCCCACAACAACCTCTTCGAGGAGGCGGCCAAGTACCGGGCGGCCCGCCGGATGTGGGCCCGCATCATGACCGAGCGGTTCGGGGCCAAGGAGGAGCGGTCGAAGGTGCTCCGGTTCCACACCCAGACCGGGGGCTCCACCCTCACCGCCCAGCAGCCGGAGAACAACATCGTCCGCGTCACCGTCCAGGCTCTGGCGGCGGCGCTGGGCGGCACGCAGAGCCTGCACACCAACGGGTTCGACGAGGCGCTGGGGCTGCCCACCACCCGGGCGGCCAAGATCGCCCTGCGCACCCAGCAGATCGTCGGCTACGAGTCGGGGATCGCCGACACCGTCGACCCGCTGGCCGGCTCGTACTTCGTGGAGTCGCTCACCGACGAGGTGGAGCGGGGCGCCCAGGCCTACCTGAACCGCATCGATGAGATGGGCGGCGCGGTGGCGGCCATCGAGGCCCGGTTCATGCAGGACGAGATCGAGCGCGCCGCCTACGCCTACGCCAAGGCGGTGGACGACGGGGAGAAGGTGGTGGTGGGGGTGAACCGGTTCGTGGACGAGACCCACGAGCCGTCCGAGGTGTTCCCCATCGACGTCGAGCTGCAGCGCTCCCAGGTGGCGCGGGTGGGCCGGGTACGGGCCGAGCGGGACCAGGCAGCGGTCGACGCCGCGCTGGAGGACGTGCGAGCGGCCGCTCGGGGCACGCAGAACCTGCTGCTGCCGATGAAGGAGGCGTTGCGGCGCATGGCCACCCTCGGCGAGGTGTCGGACGTCCTGCGGGCCGAGTTCGGCGTGTACCAGCCCGGCGGCTGACCGCCCTGTCCGCTGGCCCTGCATCCGCAGGTGCAGGATCTGGTCCATGTACTATCCCGGAAGTTGATCGCCCACCTGGGTGGGCAGGGGGGTACGGAGATGACGACATCGCAGCCGGTGGGTGGTGGCGCCGAGCCCCAGTCCGGTGGGGGCGGCTCGCCAGCCCCGCCTCCGGCCCCCGGCTACGGGTTCGGGCAGGCGGCGCCGGCCCCGGTGCCCGAAGGCCTGGCCTTCGATCCGAAGAGCGGGCTCTCGCTGCCTCCCGGCGTGCAGCTCGCCACCCCGGGGCGACGAATCGGCGCCTACTTCCTGTCGATCGTCCTGGTG
>JASHWO010000118.1 GCA_030044045.1 Acidimicrobiales bacterium | reverse complement strand
TCAGCAGCAAGGCACGAAGCCAGTCACACATTTCGAGTCAGATCCCGCCCCGTTCCAGGGACCCCACCATCATGTGTGTCACACCCCTCCGGCAGGCTTCGGAGGTGAGCCGGAACGACGACCCGGTACCACCGGGGCTCCTCCTTGACCTCGGCGAGACCTTCCGGATACTGGAAGCCCTCGAGGACGCGCTGCTGACCCTGGAGGAGACCGGTGCCGCTCCTGGGCTCCGAGACGAGTTGGCCACGATCATCCGACTGGTCCACAGTAGGCTCGGGCCGGGGGAAGGAGGTGCGCAGTGAACGAGTCGACGAACCTGCGGCCGGCGGACGCGGCACGACGCTTGGGCGTCCCGACCCGAATGGTCATCCAGGCGATGTACGAGAAGAAGCTGCCCCGGGTCCGTCTGTCGGACGGGACCCTCGGCATCCCCTCCGACGCCCTGGACACGTTCCAGGTTCTTCAGGCCGGCTGACGGTTCAGGCGGCACCCAGGTGCAGCGGAGCCGGCAGACGGGGTTGTCCCAGTTCGTGTCGACCGGGACCACCGGCTGCCAGGTGCCGAGCAGCAGCTCGCCCCCGACCACCGGCAGGAGGTGGTCGGCTACCCCTGTGCCGGTGCTCGGCCCCGGGCGCGCCGGACGTCGGCGGCCACCTGCGCCACACCGAACGCCACCCCTTCGGTGACCACCGGGACCTCCCTGTCGAGGCCGGCCGGAGCCGACCCGTCCACCAGCACGAAGAACGGGGGGCCGGTGACCCGGTAGGCGTCCCACGCCGCCGACGACATCACCACCGGCACCGGGCCCGGCAGGAGCGCCCGCACGGCGACGGGATCGTCCTCGCCGTCGTCCCGGGTGACGGCCACCACCAGCTCGTCGCCGGCCAGGCCGCTCCCCACCGGGTCGGCCAGCGCCTCCCACAGCGGGAGGCAGCCCTGGCAGCCGCCGGAGAGGAAGAGGAGGAGCGTCCAGTGGCCGGTCCCCACCACCGGCACGGCCACCGGCCGGCCGTCGGCCCCCCGCCCCGAGAGGTCGCGGGCCACGGTGGCCGGGTGGTCTCGGTGGGTCGGTACGGGGACGAGCCGGTCCAGGGCCGGGGGTGGTCCGGCGGCCTTCCGGCCGGTCCCGCCCGCCGCCCGTCCCCTCACCCGGCCGGGGAAGGAACGTCGCCCTCCTCCAGCGCCTCGACCGCCCGCCCGTGGCCGCACCAGCGGCACGAGACCTCGTCCACGGACTCAGCCAGCACGTCGACCTCCTCCACCACCAGCTCGCCGCCCACCGTGTAGTGGTGGAACGACCGGGTGGTGCGGGTGGCGGTCACGTCGAACCGCGTCAGGTTGCCGCAAGCAGTGCATCGGTACCGGACGGTGACCATCACGCCACGGTAGCCGCACGGTAGGCGGCACCGGTCATCAGACCCGTACCGGTCGGATGCGGACCTCCGGGACCGCGCCCGCCAGCGTCCGGATGTCGTCGGCATCAGCGGTGAGGACGGCGCCACCGCCCGCGGCGGCCGATACCGCCACGACAAGGGCGTCGACCGTGGCCGCCACCCCTCCCATGCCAGCCACCCGCTTCAGCGCCGCGGCCATCCGGGCGACCGGCTCGGAGATCGGCACGACGTGGAACTTCCCGAGCGCCTGGTTCGCCCGGGCATCCCGTCGGTCACCAAAGAGCGTCTCGGCGAGCACCGCTGCCGGCACCAGGACGGGAACGCCCGCTTCTCGAGACGCGGCGAGGACTGCCCTGGCGTCCTCGCTGTCGTTCCTGGCGACGGCCCACAACCCCTCACTGTCGAGCACCACCGACGGCCACGGCGCGGGGCGAACGCTCCTCAGTCCTCGGCGAACCACTGGGCCAGGACCCGCTCGTACGCCTCCGGGGACGGCGCCCCCGCCTCCTGCTCCATCTCGTCCACGAGCTCACCCAGCTGCTCTTGGGCCAGCGCGGCGTACAGCAGCTCGTTGATCGACGTCGAGAGCGCCCGCCCTCCGAACTGGGCACGGATCTCGTCGACCAGGGGCTTGTCCAGCGTCAGGGAGACCTTCTCCTTCTCCTGCACAGCAGTCCGAGCCAGCACGTCGAGGCGCACGCGGAGCCGAGGCGCCGGCACCGACGTCTTCTTCTTCCCCGCGGGAACCGTCACAGCCGTAATCCTACTATGAGTAGGATTGCCCCTCGCACGGATCCGGGTCAGAGACGGCTGAGCAGCTCGGCCTTCTTGGCCTCGAACTCGCCGTCCGAGAGGATCCCCCGGCGCCGCAGGTCGTCCAGCTGGATGAGCTGCTCCGGGATGGAGGAGGACGGTGCCGGCGCGGCGGGCGGCGCAACAGCGCCGGGAGACCCCGCTGGCTCGGCGACGACCGGCGCGGGGAGCACCGGGTCGGTGGTCGGCCCCGTCGGGAACGGCAGGCCGTGGGGCGGGGTGTCGTCGGGGAAGCAGGCCACCGGCGGCCGGGTTCCCGGGTCCCGCGTCGAGGGCGCCGGGGGGGCCGCCGGGTACGGATCGCGTCCCGGGGAAGGCGCCCGGTACGGATCGCGACCCGGGCCGGTCGCCGGGCCACCGTGGGCCAGCTCGTCGAGCTGGCGGTTGATCACCCGCTGGAGGGCCCGCGGCCGGCGGACGTCGTCGATGGCCATGGGGGGCTCGCCGGTGAGCTCCACCACCAACCGGCCGTTGCCGATCACCCGGTCGACGATGGTCTGGGTGCAGTGCACCTCGGCCACCCGCTGCAATCGGAGCTGCACCATGTCCCGGCTGAAGATGCCCTGGCGGTAGATGATGCGGTCGGTGGTCACCACCAGGCTGATGCCCAGCCAGCGCGCCACCCGCCCGAGCAGCCAGAGGGCGGGGACGGCGATCATCACCGCCAGGACCCCGGCCACCGCCACCGGCGCCTTGGGGAACTCCGCCACCACGGCCCCGGCCACCGCCACGGCGACGGCGGTCAGGACCACCGGGCCGAGCAGGAACACCCAATGGGGCCGGAGGTCGACCAGTACCTCCTCGTCGTCGTCGAGGACCCGGCTGGAGATGGGCACCGCCACCAGCGTACCGGCCAAGGGGTTTCGCCCCAGGTTTCGCCCCGGTGGGAGGGATAGGGGGAGGGGTGATGGGAGCGTCCCCCGGTACAACTGTCCCCACCGACTGCCTGGAGGTCCCCGCCCCGCCCCCGGCGTGGGTCGACCGGGCACCGGGACCCGGCCCGGAGGGGGACCACGGAGGATGGAGCCACGATGACCGCTGCACGGCGCCGCACGCGGCGTGCCCACCTGCAGTGGCCATTGCGGATGGTGGCCTGCGTCCTGGTGGTGGCCGGCTACGGCGCGCTCGCCGCCGGCCTCCTCCCCCCTTCGGCGGCCGGCGCGACAGCCAACGGCTACGGCCCCGGCGTGGGGCCCCAGACGCCAGGGGAGCACTGGGGCGGGGCGTACACGCTGGCCGGCGTAGGCGGCTACGCCTACTGCATCGAGCCCGGCGGGGCCGACCCGCTCGAGCTGCCCGGCGACCAGTGGAGCCCGGTGGCCTACCCGGGCAGTGCCGAGTACACGGACGGCGAGATGGCGGCCCTGGCCTACTTCGCCGAGACGTACCAGGGGACCGGCTACCCGGGCTACGGCGTGGACACAACGGTGGCGGCCATCGCCCAGGTGGCCTACGGGTCGGCCGGCGGCACCACGCCCCCGGCGTCGCAGGGCCCGGCCGGCCTGGTGGCCCTGGTCGAGCAGTACATGGTCACCTACGCCGGGCCGTGGACCATCGGCCTGACAATGTCCCCGCCCTCGGGATCGACGTTCCAGGTCGGCCAGGACTACTCGGGGACGGTCACCGTCACCTCGGCCACCGGCAACGGCGTGGGCGGCCTCCAGCTCACCGCGCCGCCCACCGGTGGGCCGGCTGCCAACCAGATCTCGAACTTCGTCTGGCTGGCCGGGACCACCAACGCCGCCGGGCAGATCTCCTTCACCTGGAACATCGACGGGGTGCCACCAGGCGGCCTGTTCAGCGCCCAGGGCATCACCGTGGTGGACGACGCCGCGGGCACGGCACCGCCGGCGTACGCCGCGCCTGGGGGCTCGGGCGGCCAGACGATGATGGTCTCGGGGGCCAGCGAGGTGCTGACCACGGGGTTCGGGGGCGTCACCCAGTCGAGCTCGGTGCTCACCGGCACCATCTCGGTCCACAAGACAGTGCCCGACGGCGCCTACTACGGGCCGGGCGGGGCCCAGTTCCAGATCGAGACCACCTCCGGCACCGTGCTCGACACCCTCACCACGAGCCCGTCGGGCACAGCCGGGCCGTCGATGACACTTCCGGCCGCAACAACGACGGGTACCCAGTACGTGGTGCACGAGACGGTGGCCCCGCCGGGCTACGGCCTGGCGCCGGACCAGACGGTCACTGTATTCCCGGGCCACAACACCGCGGCGACCTTCTCCGGCACCTACGAGGAGCCGGTGCTGGCCGCCCAGCTGGGGGCCGAGAAGGTCGACGCCACCACCGGCCAGCCCCTGGCCGGGGCCACCTTCGCCTTCGCTTTCGACACGGCGAACGACGGGATCTACGACCAGAATCTCGGGATCTGCACCACCGGGGTATCGGGGATCTGCCAGCCCCCGGACGAGAACGCTCCGGGGGGCTGGCTCCCCGGCTGGTACCAGGTGACCGAGACGGCCGCCCCGCCCGGCTACTGGCTGCCCTCGCCCGACCCGGTCCAGGCCGTCTACCTCGACCCCGGAGCCACCACGACGGCATCGGTGACCTTCGGCGACGAGCTGCTGGGCAGCCTCCAGCTCACCAAGACCGGCAACGACACCGCCTACTGGCCGGTGACCGGCGCCGCCTTCACGGTGAGCGGGCCGGCCCCGGCCACCACCACGGTGGGCACCCTCACCGTCGGCGCCGGCGGGGTGTCGAACACCCTGACCGGGCTCCTCCCGGGCACCTACCACCTGGTGGAGACCACGGCGCCCCCCGGCTACGGCACGGTCGCTCCCTGGACAGTGGCCGTCACGGCAGGGCACACCACCACCACCACGACGGTGGCCGACGCCGTCGTGCCCGGGCAGCTCCGCATCGAGAAGGTCGACGCCGAGACGGGCGACCCCCTGGTCGGCGCCGTCTTCGACGTCCGCTACGACCCGAGCGGCAGCGGCACGTACCCGGTGGACCTGGGCGACTGCACCACCGCCCTCACAGGGACATGCTCGCCGGCCGGGAACGACGACACGGGCCTCCTCCCGGGGAACTACCAGGTGACCGAGGTCAGCGCCCCGCCTGGGTACTATCTGCCCTCGCCCGACCCGGTGCAGGAGGTGACCGTCGACCCCGGGGCCACGGCCAGCCTGACCTTCACCGACCCGCTGCTGGTCGCCGCCAGCTTCCAGAAGGTGGCCACGGGCAACGTCAACCCGACACAGCTCGTCCTGGCCGGCGCGGTGATCGACGTGACG